>NZ_LJGW01000112.1 GCF_001751255.1 Streptomyces nanshensis
GACGGGGGCGGCGTCGAAGGGTGCGAGGGCGCCGACGGCGCTGAGGGTGCGCCCGGTGCCGCGGTCGCCGGTGCGGCCGTGCCGACCGCCGCACCGCGCGGCTGCTCGACGCTCTCCGGGTCCTCGCTGTCGAGGAGTTGGACGGCGTGCCGCCCCAGCTCGGCGAGCACCTCGCCCGGCAGCCAGGTGCCCTTCAGCCCGCCCTCCGTACGCTCGATCAGCGACTCCAGGGCGGGCCGCCGCTCCGGCGCCTTGGCGAGGCAGGCCGACACGAGGTCGAGCAACGGGCCCTCGAGGCCGGAGAGTTCGGGCTCCTCCTCGGCGATGCGGAAGAGCAGCGCGTGCACACCGCTGTCGGCGGTGCCGAAGGGCATCCGTCCCGTCGCCGCGTACGCGAGGACCGTGCCGAGGCAGAAGATGTCGCTCGCCGGCGTGACGTGCAGCCCGCGTACCTGCTCGGGCGACATGAAGCCCGGCGACCCGACGAGCGCACCCGTGCGCGTCAGACCGCCGGCCGACTGCACGGCCGAGTCCAGGGCGCGTGCGATGCCGAAGTCGATGACGCGCGGCCCGTCGATCGTGATGAGGACGTTGGACGGCTTGAGGTCGCGGTGCACCAGCCCGGCGCCGTGGATGTCGTGCAGCGCGCGGACCAGTCCGGAGGCCAGCGCCGTCACCGACTCGTGCGGCAGCGGCCCGAACTGGTCGTCGACGACTTCGGAGAGGGAGGGTCCGGCGATGTAACCGGTGGCCACCCACGGGTTCTCCGCCTCGGTGTCGGCGTCCAGCACGGGCGCCGTCCAGGTACCGCCGACCTTGCGCGCGGCCGTGATCTCCTGTGTGAAGCGGCGCCGGAACTCGGGCTGGCGGGCGAGTTCGTCCTGGACGGTCTTGACCGCGACCGTGCGCCCGCGCCCCGAACGGGCCAGATAGACCCGGCCCATTCCCCCTTCGCCGAGTCTGCCGAGCAGCCGGTAGTCGCCGATCCAGCGTGGGTCCCCGGCGCTGAGCCGCTTCATCGTGTACCTCTACCCCCCAGGTAGTTCGACTGCCCCCGAGAATAGGCCGCGTGCGGCGCGGAACGCGGAGAGACCGGAATCCGATGCGAGATCGAGTTTTCGCCGTCGCATTCCGGCCGGACGGGCCAGGGGGGTACGGGGGCGCAGCGGGGGAGCCCGAATTGAGATGACAAACTCTCAATTCGCCCTTATCGGTGGGGTGATGAGCGTGCCGGGCGTGCTGATCGCGTACTCGCCTATTTTCGCGCTATGGACGCGATCCGTCAGATCCTCTGCCACCTCGCGGTGGACCTCGTCTCGGTCTCCGTGCTCACCTTCGCCGTCTACTATCCGCGGCACCGGCGGCGGGATCTGATTCCCGGCTATCTCGCCCTGAACGTCTCGCTGTTCGCGCTCGCCGCGGCGCTCGGCCGCAGCAAGGACAGCGGCGGCATCGCGCTCGGCTTCGGTCTGATCGGGGTGCTGTCGATCATCGGGCTGCGCGCGGAGTCCATGCAGAGCGAGGAGGTCGCCTACTACTTCTCGACCCTCGTCGTCGGCCTCATCTCCGGGCTGCCGAATCTGAGTCTCGTGCTGGCGGCCATGCTGAGCGCGCTGCCGCTGGCGATGGTCTATCTCGCGGGCCATCCGCGGCTGTTCGCCCGTACACAGCGGGCACTGATCACAGTCGACGCCGCCGTCACGGAGGCCGCGGCCATCGAGGACTTCGTACGGGAGAGGCTCGGGGAGCCGCTGTCCTGGAACATCCAGGAGGTGGACTACGGACGTGGCCTCACGGTCGTCGACATCCGCTACCGGCGTCCGGGTCCCGGCGGCGGCGAGGGACGCGGACGGCGCCCGCGCGGCGGGATCGTACGGCAGAACGGACGCCGGGAGACGCCCGGCGAGGCCCCGCCCCCGCCGCGGCGCAGCGACGCCGCGAGCCCGTGACCCGGGACCCTCGCGGCCCCTTCGGACGCCCTTCCGCCGGGCCCGCCGGCGGAACGGCCCAGGGCAGAGCTTCACCGCGGTGTTGATTGCCCCGCTGGTGCACCCCCTAGGCTGTGGCCCGTCCCAGCCGGCGCCTTCCCCGAGCCGAGGAGCCACCACGTGACAAGCAGCAGTACGAACTCGCCCTCTCCCGCGGGCTTCACGCCCGACCCGGCCGCCGGCCGCGCCGTACGGGAGAACGACCGCGCGCACGTCTTCCACTCCTGGTCGGCGCAGGCGCTGATAGAACCGCTGGCCGTCGCGGGCGGCGAGGGCTCCTACTTCTGGGACTACGACGGCAACCGCTACCTCGACTTCTCCTCCCAGCTCGTCAACACCAACATCGGGCACCAGCACCCCAAGGTCGTCGCCGCGATCCAGGAGCAGGCGGGCCGCATGTGCACCATGGCGCCCGGCTTCGCCGTCGACGTACGGGCCGAGGCCGCACGCCTCGTCGCGGAGCGCACCCCCGGCGACCTGGACAAGGTCTTCTGGACGAACGGCGGCGCCGAGGCCGTCGAGAACGCCGTGCGCATGGCGAAGCTGCACACCGGCCGCCCCAAGGTGCTGAGCACCTACCGCTCGTACCACGGCCACACCGCCGCCGCGATCCACCTCACCGGCGAACCGCGGCGCTGGGCCAACGACACCGGCGCGGCCGGCGCCGTCCACTTCTTCGGCCCGCATCTCTACCGCTCGCACTTCTACGCCGAGACGCAGGAGCAGGAGTCGGCGCGCGCCCTGGCGCACCTCGAAGAGACCGTCGCCTACGAGGGCCCGGGCACCATCGCCGCCGTGATCCTGGAGACCGTGCCGGGCACCGCCGGCGTCCTCGTGCCGCCGCCGGGCTACCTCGCGGGCGTCCGCGAGATCTGCGACCGGTACGGCATCGTCTTCATCCTGGACGAGGTGATGGCCGGATTCGGGCGCACGGGCGCCTGGTTCGCCGCCGACCACTGGGGCGTCACGCCCGACCTGATCACCTTCGCCAAGGGCGTCAACTCCGGCTATGTACCGCTGGGCGGCGTCGCCATCTCCGCGGAGATCGCCGCCACCTTCGACCGGCGCCCCTACCCGGGCGGGCTGACCTACTCCGGGCATCCGCTGGCGTGCGGCTCGGCCGTGGCGACGATCGAGACCATGGCGGAGGAGGGCGTCGTGGAGAACGCGGCGCGGATCGGCGAGGACGTCATCGGGCCCGCCCTGCGGGAGATCGCCGAGCGCCACCCGTCGGTCGGCGAGGTGCGCGGCATGGGCGTCTTCTGGGCGCTGGACCTCGTACGGGACAAGGAGACGCGCGAGCCGCTGGTGCCGTACAACGCGAGCGGCCCGGACAACGCGCCGATGGCCGAGTTCGCGGCGGCCTGCAAGCGCGGCGGCCTGTGGCCGTTCGTGAACATGAACCGCACCCACGTCGTACCGCCGTGCACCGTCAGCGAGGCGGAGGCCAAGGAGGGCCTGGCCGTTCTCGACGAGGCGCTGGCCACCGCGGACGCGCATACGACCGCCGGACGGGGCTGAGGCCGGGTACGGGGCGCGGGGCGTCCGGAAGCCGATTCGAGCCGACCGATGATCAAGCGAAGCACGCTGCGTGCACAGATCGCCTCCGCGCTGCGGGACGAGATCCTCGCCGGAAGACTCCCGGCGGGCAGCCAGTTCACGGTCAAGGAGATCGCCGAGCAGTACGGGGTCTCGGCGACTCCCGTGCGCGAGGCGCTCGTCGACCTGGCGGCACAGGGACTGCTGGACGTCGAGCAGCACCGGGGGTTCGGCGTCCACCGGTTCACCATCGACGACTACCGGTCGATGGTGCGCGCGCGGATGGTGGTCCTGGACGGGCTCTTCCACAGCTACTTCGAGGAGGACGGGCCCGTCCCGGTGATCGCCCTGGAGGACTCGGTGCTGGCCTCCGTGCGGCGCCGTGCGGAGGCGGCCGTACGGGCCGCGCGGGCCGGCGACCTCGATGTGCTGATCGGCTACGACCTGCGCTACTGGCGGGAGTTGGGCGAGGTCATCGGCAACTCCTACATCTGCGACTTCCTCGACCGGCTCCGTGTGCAGTGCTGGGTCTACAGCGTTCCCTGTCTGCGCACGGAACCCGAGGTGGCCAAGCGGCTGTGGGCGGGGCACCGGGAGCTGGTGGACGCCGTCGAGCGGGAGGACGCGACGGCGACACGGCAGATCGTGGGCGGATACCACCGGCACGCGCTGTCGCTCGCGGAGAAGTCGCTGAAGGACGGCCCGTGAGCGCACGGCCCGTGAGCGCGCGGTCCGTGAGTGCACGGTCCGTGCGCGTCGCCGCCGTGCGCCGGTGCGCGCCGGGCCCCTGAACTCCCGTGCGCCCGTGTGGTGATGATCCCTTCTCCGGCACTCGGCCCCGCGCCCCGGGGCACGGCATTACGCTGTTCCGACCGAGCTGCAGATGGAGCACCCCTTGGCATGTGATCTCTGGTTGGTCCCCCTCGTCGACGTGCTTTGCCACAGCCCCGACAACCCCTTCGCCGAGGAGATCGCTGTCTACGACAAGGCGCTGACGGAGGCGGGGCTGCCGCCGGTCCCCGTGTACAACTACATGCCGGGACTGTCGGGGGACGTCGCGCCGGTGGCCGGCTTCGACTACGACGCCCTGCACTTCCTGCGCCGCGCGCATCTGCTGCACACCTGCGGTCTGGAGGTCACGCCCGTCGACGAACTGGGCGGCGACTACGAGCAGTTGCTGGAGATGTTCGAGCTGACGGCGCAGCAGTCGCACCTGGTGTGGCACTACGACCACGCGGGCGCGTACGTACCGCTCGACTTCCCCGTGCCGCTGGCCAACGACGAACTCATCGACGGCGGCGGCCCGCTGGGCTCCAGCCACGGCCTGCTCCGCGAACTGGAGGCCGTCGCACCGTACTTGGGCATCGACGCCGCGGCCCCGCCGCCCGCACCCCAGGCGCCCACGCGCCCCACGGACCTGGAGGAGCCCGCGGAGACCCCCGTCGCGTACGAGGCGGGGCCCTTCGCGCGGGAGCGCCACGTCTGGCTGGGACTGCACGCGGCGGCGACGCGGAGCCTCGCCCAGGGGTCCATGATCGTCTTCAGCTAGGACGGCGACGGGCGCGCGGACCGCGCCCGAG
>NZ_LJGW01000119.1 GCF_001751255.1 Streptomyces nanshensis
GCCAGCCGCACCGACGCACCCCCGGCACCGGCCGCCGTACCGCCGGCGCCACGGACCTCGCCGTCCGCGCCCCGCGCGGACCCCGAGCCCTCCGGCCCCGGCTCCTGCGTACGCTCCGGCGACCGCAGCACCCCCAGCATCGTCCGCAGCTCGTTCAGCGCCTGCCGGCCCATGTCACCCACCAGCGCCGCGTTCTTCGACGCCTTCTCCGGATCCTTCAGCGCCACCGCCTGCAACGCCGCCGCGTGCACCACCATCAGCGACACCCGGTGCGCCACCACGTCGTGCATCTCGCGCGCGATCCGCGTCCGCTCCTCGCTGCGCGCCCACTCCGCGCGCTCCTCCGCGCGGTCCGCCAGCAGCGCCAACTCCCGCTCCAGACCGTCCGCCCGCTCCCGCAGCGACTCCACGAGCCGCCGCCGCGCGCCCACGTACAGGCCCATCAGCACCGGCGGCGCCGTCACACCGATCCCGATCAGCACCGAGATCGCCGGGATGAACCACGCCGGCGGATCGAACCCCGGGTCCTGCCCGACGCTCTGGTGCAGCCGTACGAGCAGGACGATCACCACCGCCACCGCCTGCATCGCCGAGAGCAGCACCGTGATCCGGCGCGGGACCCCCGAGGCGACGGCCAGGCTGTAGAGCCCGACGAAGCCGAGCAGGAACCCCATCTCCGCGGGCGACAGCGCGATGGAGACCAGCACCACCGCGATCGGCCAGCGTCTGCGCAGCACCAGCACCGACCCCGCCACCAGCCCGAGCAGCACACCGGCCGGCGTCGGCAGCCCCGCCTCGTCGGCGAAGTTCACGCCCTGCACGGCGCACTCCGCGGCGGAACACAGGCCGAGCGCGATGTCCAGCGCGGCGCTCCGCCGCCGCGTCCACCACCACGGCCCGCCGACGGTCCGCGTCTCCCCCGTCTCGGTCATACGGACCAGCGTACGACCGGTGGGCGACGGGTTTTCCGGCTCGTGAAGGAACCGTCGATTCCGTCGCCGGAACCGTACGTTCCGCACAACAGCAGCCCCCGGCGGTACACACACCGAAAACGGCCGTTCCTCGCTCGAACTGGCGAACAACGCACGGTTCCGGCACATAACGTCCCAAGCCGGCGGAGGCTTGCGCCATGGTCCACGCGAAACCCCAACTCAAGGCCCGCGCACGGCGGCTGCGGCGCGTGGGGCGTACGTACGACGAGATCGTGGCCGAACTGGGAGTGGCGAAGAGCTCGGTGTCCCTGTGGGTGCGCGACCTCCCCAAGCCCCGCCCCTCACCGGAGCGCATGCACGTGATGAGCGAGGCCCGGTGGGCGCCCTACCGCGCCCGGCGCGACCGCGAGCGCACGCGCGCACTGGAAGCCGCGAAACGGGAGATCGGCACCCTGACCGACCGCGAACTGTTCCTGATCGGGGTGGGGCTGTACTGGGCGGAGGGGACGAAGCGCAAGGCCCACCAGCCGCGCGAGAAGGTCACGTTCGTCAACAGCGACCCCGGCATGATCACGGTCTATCTGGCCTGGCTCGCCCTGTTGGACGTCCCGCCCGGAGACGTACGCTTCTCGGTGATGATCCACGAGTCGGCGGACGTCGCGGGAGCGGAGCGCTACTGGGCGGAGCTCGTCGGCCGCGACACCGCGGACTTCGGGAAGACCACCCTCAAGAAGCACAACCCGAAGACGGTCCGTAAGAACGTCGGGGCCGACTACAGAGGCTGCCTCGTCGTGCGGGTCCTGCGATGCGCCGGTCTCTGCCGCCGCATCGAGGGCTGGTGGTCGGGGATCGCCATCGCTGTTCCCCGGAGCCTGCCCGGCTCCCACGGGTCGGGTAAGGTCTGACGCGTCGATCCCCTGTGGTGTAACCAGGCAGCACCCCAAGTTTTGGTCTTGGTAGTCAAGGTTCGAATCCTTGCGGGGGAGCCGGAAGTTCGAATACGGGCCCCCACCCCTTCCCGAGGTCGGGGCCCGCTCTCGTGTCCGGAAAGGGGCCCTCACGTAACCCACCGGTATCCTGCGGGTGTTCCCCCTGACCCCGTAGCCGAAGGGCACATCCGTGAGCGTCAACCGCCCGGCAGCCGTCGTCGTACTCGCAGCGGGTGAGGGCACCCGCATGAAGTCGGCGACGCCCAAGGTCCTGCACGAGATCTGCGGCCGTTCCCTTCTCGGCCATGTCGTCGCCGCCTCCCGCAGTCTGTCCCCCGAGCATCTCGTCGTGGTCGTCGGCCACGCACGGGAGCAGGTGGCCGCGCATCTCGCCGAGGTGGACGCCGACGTGCGTACGGCCGTGCAGTACGAGCAGAACGGCACCGGCCACGCCGTCCGCATGGCGCTGGAGGAGCTGTCGGGCAGCGGTGTCGCGCTCGACGGCACGGTGGTCGTCACGTGCGGGGACACCCCGCTGCTGACGAGCGAGACGCTGCAAGCGCTGGCGGACACGCATGCCTCGGACGGCAACGCCGTGACTGTCCTGTCCGCCGAGGTGCCGGACTCCACGGGGTACGGACGCATCGTGCGCGATCCGGAGAGCGGCGCGGTGACGGCGATCGTCGAGCACAAGGACGCGACGCCGGAGCAGCGCGCGCTGACGGAGATCAATTCCGGAGTGTTCGCGTTCGACGCGCAGTTGCTGTCGGACGCCCTGGGCAAGGTGCGTACGGACAACAGTCAGGGCGAGGAGTATCTGACGGACGTGCTCGGCATTCTGCGCAGTGCGGGGCACCGGGTGGGCGCCGCAGTGGCGGGCGATCACCGGGAGATCCTGGGGATCAACAACCGTGTGCAGTTGGCGGAGGCGCGGGCGCTGCTGAACGGCCGGCTGCTGGAGCGGGCGATGCTGGCGGGTGTGACGGTGGTCGATCCGTCGTCGACGTGGCTGGATGTGTCGGTGTCGTACGAGCAGGACGTACTGGTGCTGCCGGGCACGCAGTTGACGGGTGCGACGCATCTGGCGGCGGGGTGCGAGGTGGGTCCGAATTCTCAATTGGCCGATACGGCGGTGGGTTCGGGTGCGTCGGTGAACAACACGGTGGCGTCGGGTGCGGAGATCGGCGCGGGGGCGAAGGTCGGTCCGTTCACGTATTTGCGTCCGGGGACGAAGCTGGGTGTGACGTCGAAGGTGGGCGGTTTCGTCGAGATCAAGAACGCGGAGATCGGCGAGGGTTCGAAGGTTCCGCATCTTTCGTACGTGGGTGACGCGTCGGTGGGTGAGCACAGCAACATCGGTGCGGCGACGGTGTTCGTGAATTACGACGGTGAGAACAAGCACCGGACGTCGATCGGTTCGCACTGCAAGACCGGTGCGGACAACATGTTCGTGGCGCCTGTCACGGTCGGGGACGGCGCCTATACGGCGGCGGGTTCGGTGATCACGAAGGATGTTCCGGCGGGTTCGCTGGCGGTGGCGCGTGGTCAACAGCGCAATATCGCGGGCTGGGTGGCGCGTAAGCGGCCGGGGAGCGCGTCGGCGCGTGCGGCGGAGAGCGCGCCGGAAGGTGCGCCGGGCAGTGCTTCGGAGGGCGCTTCCGGTTCGGGTGACGGCGCCGGGTGACCGTGGGTGCGCGGGCAGTTCGCAGGGCGGCTGACGAGCGCGGATGTTCGGATCCGGGTGCGCGGGGCCGATGGCCGGGGCGTACGGTTGGGACGCACGCACGCCCCGCGGAACTCAAGGAGACGGTGCAGTGACCGGGATCAAAACGACCGGCGAGAAGAAGTTGATGCTCTTCTCCGGCCGCGCCCACCCCGAGCTTGCGGAGGAGGTCGCGGAGCAGCTTGGTATCGGTGTTGTCCCGACCAAGACTTTCGACTTCGCGAACGGCGAGATCTACGTCCGCTTCCAGGAGTCCGCGCGTGGCGCCGACTGCTTCCTGATGCAGAGCCACACGGCTCCGATCAACAAGTCGATCATGGAGCAACTGATCATGATCGATGCTTTGAAGCGTGCTTCGGCCCGCAGTGTGACGGTGATCGTTCCGTTCTACGGTTATGCGCGGCAGGACAAGAAGCACCGTGGCCGTGAGCCGATTTCGGCGCGGTTGATGGCGGATCTGCTGCAGACGGCGGGTGCGGACCGGATTCTCACGGTGGATCTGCACACGGATCAGATTCAGGGTTTCTTCGACGGTCCGGTGGATCATCTTTTCGCGCTTCCGATTCTCGCGGACTATGTGGGCGAGCAGGTGGACCGGGACAAGCTGACGGTGGTCTCGCCGGACGCGGGCCGGGTGCGGGTGGCGGACCGCTGGGCGGACCGGCTGGGGGCGCCGCTGGCGATCGTGCACAAGCGGCGCGATCCGGAGGTGGCGAACCAGGTGACGGTGCACGAGGTCGTCGGCGATGTCGAGGGCCGGGTGTGTGTGCTGGTGGACGACATGATCGACACGGGCGGCACGATCTGTGCGGCGGCGGACGCGCTGTTCGCGAACGGCGCGGAGGACGTCATCGTCACGGCGACGCACGGTGTGCTGTCGGGTCCGGCCGCGGACCGGTTGAAGAACTCGAAGGTGAGCGAGTTCGTGTTCACCAATACGCTGCCGACGCCGGGCGAGCAGGATCTGGACAAGATCACGGTGCTGTCGATGGCGCCGACGATCGCGCGTGCGGTGCGGGAGGTCTTCGAGGACGGCTCAGTGACGAGTCTCTTCGACGAGCAGGCGTGAGCGACTGCTCGTACGCACCCCCGGCGCGCATCCCCTGCCTGCATCTCCTGAGCGAATCCACGGGCGCCCGCCCCGTGAACGCATCACGCTTCCATGAACGATCCGGTGAGCGACTCCATGTGCCGCTCCGTGAGCGGTTCGTGAGCGCTTCGTCGCCCACGGGCTGATCGATTTCCGCACGGCCTCCCCCGCCCCGTAGACTCCCGTTGTCGCTCGGCGAGGGAGGCCGTGTGCGTGCGCTGGTCGTACGGCATGGCTCATCCGTTATCGACGCGCGCTCTTCGCCAGGGTCTTCGCGGCTTGGTGCGCGGCCGGCTCTGCGGCGTGGCCGGTCTGTCGTGGACGGACCGAGTGACACCCCAGATACGGGATCCGTTTCGAGTGCGAGGAGCGCAGCATGGCTGACGTCAATCTTTCCGCGAGCATCCGTTCCGAGTTCGGCAAGGGCGCTGCTCGTCGTCTGCGCCGCGAGGAGAAGATCCCCGCGGTGATCTACGGCCACGGTGAGGACCCGGTCCACGTGGCGCTGCCCAGCTACGACATGATGATGGCGCTGAAGACGCCGAACGTCCTGATCCACCTGGACGTCGAGGGCAAGAAGCAGCTCGTCATCCCGAAGGCCGTGCAGCGCGAGGCGATCCGCGGCTTCCTGGTCCACGCGGACCTGCTGGTGGTGCGCCGCGGCGAGAAGGTCAGCGTGGACATCCCGATCCACGTCGAGGGCGATCTGGCTCCCGGGCAGAACCTGCTGGAGCACGTGCTGGTGGCGCTTCCGGTCGAGGCCGAGGCGACGCACATCCCGGAGTCGGTCACGGTGTCGGTGGAGGGCCTGGACGCGGGCGACTCGGTCACGGCGGGCGAGATCAAGCTGCCGAAGGGCACGACGCTGACCGTCGAGGAGGACGAGGTCGTCATCCAGGTGCTGGCGGCCCAGGCCGAGGAGCCGGCCGCGGACGAGGAGACCGAGGGCGAGGCGGAGGCGCCGAGCGAGGTCGCCCCTGAGTGATCCGGTTCCGGGGCGTGTTCCCGGTTCCGTTCTCCGACTGCCGCCGCGTTCCCCGGCCGCTCGGCCGGGTGGAGCGCGGCGGCGGTCGTTCCGCTGCCGTCGACCGACGAGTTTGTGAAGGGCCGTTCTGATGACGAGTGTTGCCGGTTCGGGTGGCGCCGGTGCCGCCGGTGGTGCGGGCGGCGGCCCGTCGGGGCCGTGGCTGGTGGTGGGGCTGGGCAATCCGGGCCCGGAGTACGCGGGCAACCGGCACAACGTGGGTTTCCTGGTGACGGATCTGCTGGCGGCCCGTATCGGGGGGAAGTTCAAGACGCACAAGTCGCGGGCGCGGGTGCTGGAGGGGCGGTTCGGTGCGCCGGGGTCGGCCTCGTCGTGCCGGGTGGTGCTGGCGCAGCCGATGTCGTACATGAATCTCTCCGGGGGTCCGGTGACGGCGCTGCGGGACTTCTACAAGGTGCCGCTGGAGCGGATCGTCGTCGTGCACGACGAGTTGGACATCGGGTTCGGTGTGCTGCGGCTGAAGCAGGGCGGCGGCGACAACGGCCACAACGGGCTGAAGTCCCTGACGAAGTCGCTGGGTCCGGGGTATTTCCGGGTGCGTTTCGGGGTGGGGAGGCCGCCGGGGCGGATGCCGGTGGCGGACTACGTGCTGAAGGACTTCTCCGCGCCGGAGCGCAAGGAGCTGGACTACTTCACGGATCGTGCGGCGGACGCGGTGGAGGCGCTGGTGCTGGACGGCCTGGAGCGGGCGCAGAGCACGTACAACTCGTAGGGCGGCGCGTACGGGCGCGCGCGGCACGGCTCGGGCCCCGGCCCAACGCGCCGGGCCTGTACGGGAGTTGACGCCGGAAGCCGGCGTCGAAGCCCGGCGGCGGCACGGCAACGGGGGTGCGCCAGGCGGCCGTTCGGGACGAGCCGGGCGGACCGGACGTTCCGCACCCGAGCGGGGTGCGGAGGTTGACCCTCCGGATGGTGTGCCCAAGGATCGCGGCCATGTCCTCTTCGTCCTCGCCCCCGTCGTCCCCGGCATCCCCTGCGGCGGAATCCTCCACGCGGCCTCCCCGGGCCAAGCGCAGCCGCACCCGCCGCGCCGGGGAGAGCATGTTCGGGGTGCTGCTGCTGACGCGCAACGTCGTGCTGTCCCTGGTCTCCGCGCTGCTGCTGGTGGCCGGCGGCTGGACGTCGTGGCAGACGGCGGGCCCGGCGCTGACCGGCGACGTACGGGGCACGGTACGGATCGCGGAGTGCACCGACGAGGAGTGCGCCGGAACGTTCATCCCCACGACGGCGGGCGGCGGTTCGCAGCCGCGGAAGGTGACGATCACCGAGTCCGCGTCCGGCAGGGTCGGCGAGCGGCTTCAGGTGGCGCTGAAGCCGGGCACCAAGGAAGCCGTACGGACGGGACCCTCGGGTGCGCTGTACGGCTCGGTGCCGCTGGGCGGTGCGCTGGTGCTGGCCTCGCTGGTGGTCGGCGGCGGGATGCGGATGCGGCGTACGGCGCTGGTGCTGGGGCTGCTGGGCGTGGCGCTGATGTGCGCCTCGTGGGCGGTGCTCCAGTACTGAACCGCCCCTCGGTACTGAACCGCCCCTGCCCGTCTGCGGATTCGGGCCCCGCACAGAGTCCGCGTACAAGCCCGTACACAACTGCGCGGCGCCGCACGGCGGTTGTGTCTCCCGCCGTGCGACGCCGCACCCGTCGCACCGTCGGCGCGTACGCCCGTACCTCCCGTACGTCCGTACGCCCCGCGTCTCAGCCGGTGTTGCGCAGTCCCGCCGCGACGCCGTTGACCGTCAGCAGCAGCGCACGGCTGAGCATCTGGTCGGGCTCCTCTCCGCGTTCGGCGGCGGCACGCTGCCGGTGCAGCAGCGTGACCTGGAGATAGGAGAGCGGGTCGAGGTAGGCGTCGCGGATGGCGAAGGTCTGCTTCAACACGGGGTTGGCGTCGAGCAGTTCGCGTTCGCCGGTGATGCCGAGCACTTCCCGTACGGTCAGGTCGTGCTCGGCCCGGATGGCGTCGAAGACGTGCTTCAGCTCGTCCGGTACGAGCGTGTCGACGTAGTGCTGCGCGATGCGCAGATCCGTCTTGGCGAGGGTCATCTCGACGTTGGCCAGGAAGTTCTGGAAGAAGTGCCAGTGTTCGTGGGCCTCTTGGAGCACCCCGTCGAGCCCGGCCTCGCGGGCCGCCTTCAGGCCCGTGCCCACGCCGTACCAGCCGGGCACGATCTGCCGCGACTGCGTCCAGCCGAAGACCCACGGGATGGCGCGCAGCCCGTCCAGTCCGGCGCCGCTGTCGGGCCGCCGGGACGGCCGTGAGCCCAGGTGGAGTTCGGCGAGCTGGTCGACGGGCGTCGCGGCGAAGAAGTACGCGGGCAGGTCCGGGTCTTCGACGAGCCTGCGGTAGGCGCCGTGTGCCGCGTCGGAGACGGTGTCCATCGCGGCGTCCCAGCGGGCGAGCGCCTCGTCGGACTGGCGGGGCGCGGTGTGCAGCGCGGACGCCTGGAGGGTCGCGGCGACGGTCAGCTCCAGGTTCTCCCGGGCCAGCGACGGCACCAGGTACTTGTCGGAGATGACCTCGCCCTGCTCGGTGAGCTTGATCTCGCCCTCCAGGGTGCCCCAGGGCTGGGCGAGGATCGCGTCGTGCGTGGGGCCGCCGCCGCGTCCGACGGTGCCGCCGCGTCCGTGGAAGAGCCGCAGCCGTACGCCGTGCCGGTGGGCGACGTCGCGGAGCCTGCGCTGTGCGCGGTGGATCTCCCACTGGGAGGTGGTGATGCCGCCGAACTTGGAGGAGTCGGAGTAGCCGAGCATGACCTCCTGGAGGTCGCCGCGGAGCGAGACGAGCTTGCGGTAGGAGGGGTCGGAGAGCATCGCGTCGAGGAGTTCGTCGGCGATCCGCAGCTCGTCGGTGGTCTCCAGCAGCGGGACGATGCCGATCTTCGCCCAGCCGGCGTGCAGGTCGATCAGGCCCGCCTCGCGCGCGAGGACGGCGGCGGCGAAGACGTCGTCCGCGCCCTGGCACATGGAGATGATGTACGACTCGATGACCTCGGACCCGAAGGTCTCCAGCGCCTTGCGGACGGTGCTGAAGACGCCGAGGGTCTTCGCCCCGGCCGCGTCCAGCGGCGCCGGCGAGGGCGAGAGGGGACGGCGGGAGCGCAGCTCCTTGGCGAGCAGCCGCTGCCGGTACTCGCGGGGCATGTCGAGGTAGCGCCAGGACTCCTCGCCGAGGCGGTCGAAGAGCTGCCCGAGCGCGTGGTGGTGGGCGTCGGCGTGCTCGCGTACGTCCATGGTGGCGAGCTGGAGTCCGAACGCGGCGAGGGTGCGCAGGACGCGCTCCAGGCGGCCGTCGGCGACGAGTTCGCCGCGGTGTGCGCGCAGCGACGTCTGGAGCAGCGTCAGGTCCTCGATGAGTTCGGCGGTGCCCAGATAGTCGCGCCCCTCGGCGTGGGGTGCGCCGGAGGCGAGCCGCTCACGGGTGTGGAGGAGCTTCTGCCGGATGCAGGTGGCCTTGAGGCGGTAGGGCTCCTCGGCGTTGAGGCGCTTGTAGCGGGGGCTGATCTCCGGCAGCCGTTCCAGGTCGTGGCTGAGGGAGTCCAGCAGTTCGGTGGTGGCGCCGCTGTTGCGGATGGAGTTGGACAGGGCGCCGCGCAGCTCGTCGACGTGCTCCAGGGCGTCGGTGATGCCGTGCTCGTGCTGGAGCAGCAGCACCTCCCAGGTCACGTCGGGGGTGACGTTGGGGTTGCCGTCGCGGTCGCCGCCGATCCAGGTGCCGAAGGTCAGCGGGCGGGTGCCGGGCGGCAACGGGGCGCCCGCGCGGTCGAGTTCGGCGGCGAGGTCCTCCAGTACGTCGCCGACGGCGCCGCGGTGCAGCTCGTCCAGGTAGTAGACGGCGTTACGGGCCTCGTCGGCGGGCTCGGGGCGTGCGACGCGCAGTTCGTCGGTCTGCCAGACGAGGTCGACGTTCTCGGCGAGCCGCAGATCGGTGCGTCCCCGGTCCAACGGGTCGTGGTGTTCGAGGAGTTCGGCGATCTTGCGGAGCTTGGTGAGGACGGAGCGCCGCGCCGCCTCGGTGGGGTGCGCGGTGAAGACGGGCCGCACGCCGAGGTTCCGTACGGTCTCGGCGAGATGGGCCGGGTCGGCGTCCTTGAGCATGTCGGCGGTACGGGAGAGGTTGCCGCCCTCGGCGGCGCGGCGGGCGCGCAGCTCCCGTCCGCGGTGCACCTGCTCGGTGACGTTCGCCAGATGGAAGTAGGTGGAGAAGGCCCGTACGAGCTTGGTGGCGGTCTCCAGGTCGGTGCGGCGCAGCAGGTCGGCGGCGGCCTCCCCGTCGCTGCGGGTCAGCCTCCGTACGCGCTCGACCAGGTCGAGCAGCTCCGCGCTCTCCTGACGTACGAGGGTCTCCCCCAGCAGGTCGCCGAGGCGGCGGATGTCGGCGCGCAGCGCGCTGGTGGACTCGGTGTCGGCGGCGTCGGCCGCGGTGCCGGCTGCGGACCCGTTTCCGCCCTGGTCGCGGGGGGTCTCGGCACGGTTCACATCGGCACTGCTCACAGGTGCGGCTCCTTGCAGCGTTCGCTTCGGGCAGGTCACGGACCGCGCTGTCCGGCGTCCCCAGGATATGCGCGGGGGTCCCGCCGTCCGTGGCGCCGTCCGATGGGTGAGCACAGGGCCGGGCGGCCCCGTACCCCTTGCCCGGCCGGTGAGGGCTGCCATACTTACGATGCCGTAGGTTACGGTTCCGTAGGCTCGCGTGGGCACGGGAAGGCGAACCGTGCGCGACGTTGAAGCCCCTTACCGCTCTGACAAGGGACATCTATGACCACCAGCCCCCCGGACGTACTCGACAGCTCCACCGGCGCCCGGAAGAAACCCTCCGACGAGACCGCCCCCGACTCCCCGCTCCCCTCCGCGACGCTGGGCGGCGAGAAGCGCCGCTCGGCCGAGCAGATCGCCCTGCTGGGCTTCATCGTCGTCCCCTTCGTGGCGCTGCTGGCCGCGGTGCCGCTGATGTGGGGCTGGGGCGTGAGCTGGCTGGATCTGGGCCTGCTCACGGCGATGTACTTCATCGGCTGCCACGGCATCACCATCGGCTTCCACCGCTACCTCACCCACGGGTCGTTCAAGGCGAAGCGGCCGCTGCGCATCACGCTGGCGATCCTGGGGTCGCTGGCCGTGGAGGGTCCCGTGGTGCGCTGGGTCGCCGACCACCGCAAGCACCACAAGTTCTCCGACGCCGAGGGCGACCCGCACTCGCCGTGGCGCTTCGGCGAGACCGTCCCCGCCCTGATGAAGGGCCTGTGGTGGGCGCACGTCGGCTGGATGTTCGACGAGGAGCAGACGCCGCAGCACAAGTACGCGCCGGACCTGATCAAGGACCCGGCGATCCGGGCCGTCTCGCGGCAGTTCGTGCTGTGGACCGCGGTCTCGCTGCTGCTGCCGGCCGTGATCGGCGGGCTGGCCACGATGTCCTGGCAGGGTGCGCTGACGGCGTTCTTCTGGGGCTCCCTGGTGCGTGTGGCGCTGCTGCACCACGTCACCTGGTCCATCAACTCCATCTGCCACGCGGTCGGCAAGCGGCCGTTCAAGTCCCGTGACAAGTCGGGCAACGTGTGGTGGCTGGCGATCCTCTCCTGCGGTGAGTCCTGGCACAACCTGCACCACGCGGACCCGACGAGCGCCCGGCACGGCGTGGAGCGCGGACAGATCGACTCCAGCGCCCGCATCATCCGCTGGCTGGAGAAGGCGGGCTGGGCGTACGACGTGCGCTGGCCGGCCCGCTCCCGTATCGACTCCCGCCGCAAGGAGCCGTCACGCCAAGCGGCATGATGGAGACCGTGCCGATCGATGACAGCACCGCCAAGCCCGCGAGAGCGGCCAGGGCCGCCAAGAAGGAGAAGCGGGCCGCCCGCCGCCGGATGAGCGGCAAGGAACGCCGCGAGCAGCTTCTCGACATCGGACGTGCCCTCTTCGCCGAACGGGGCTTCGAGGGCACGTCCGTCGAGGAGATCGCGGCGAAGGCGAACGTCTCCAAGCCGGTGGTCTACGAGCACTTCGGCGGCAAGGAAGGGCTCTACGCCGTCGTCATCGACCGTGAGATGCGGCAGCTTCTGGACATGGTGACCAGCGCTCTGACCGCCGGGCATCCGCGGGAGCTGCTGGAGCAGGCGGCGTTCGCGCTGCTCGACTACATCGACGTCTACACCGACGGCTTCCGCATCCTCGTCCGCGATTCGCCCGTGGCCCAGTCGACGGGCAACTTCGCGTCGTTGATCAGCGACATCGCGACACAGGTCGAGGACATCCTCGGCCGCGAGTTCAAGTCCCGGGGCTTCGACCCGAAGCTCTCGCCGCTGTACGCACAGGCGCTGGTCGGCATGGTCGCGCTGACGGGACAGTGGTGGCTGAACGTACGCAAGCCGAAGAAGGCCGAAGTCGCCGCGCATCTGGTCAACTTGGCGTGGCACGGACTGGACGGACTGGAGGCGAAGCCGCGGCTGATAGGCCACCGGCGTAGCTGATCGCGGCGCCGCGGGCGCCGACGGACACGCACACACAGGCGCCCCCGCTTCCCGGAGTCCCGGGGAACGGGGGCGCCTTGTCGTGCCGAGTGAGCCGAGCGAGCGGACGGCGGGTCAGGTCAGCGGGTGCCGACGAGCGCCGCCCACGTCTGCGGGCCGACGAGACCGTCCACGGTCAGCTTGTGCTCCTTCTGGAACGCCTTGACGGCCTTGTCCGTGACGGCGCCGAAGTTGCCGTCGACCTTCAAGCCGTGGCCGTAGACGTTCAGTTGCGTCTGCGCGGCACGTACGGCGTCACCGGACGAGCCCTGCTTGACCGACTTGATCAGCTTGGGCCAGGTCTTGGGGCCGATCTCGCCGTCGGAGACCAGGCCCGCACCGGACTGGAACGCCTTGGCCTGCTCGACGGTCTTGGCGCCGTAGTCGCCGTCGGCGGCGGTCATATGCCCGTGGGCGCGCAGCAGATACTGGGCGGTGGTGACGTCCGCGCCGTTCGCGCCCTTGGTGAGCATGGGCCACTTCGCGGTGGGCGGTGCCGGGGTGTCCGGCGGGGCGTCGCCCGACAGCTTCACGGGACGGTAGGGCTTGTACTCAGAGCCGGAGTCGAGTCCGTAGTCCAGCACGCGGTGGTCGGTGCCATGGCTGCCGCGCTGCTCGAAGGCCGAGTAGGCGCTGTGCGAGGAGTCGGTCCACTTCTCGAAGATCACCACGTGGCGTGTGGTGTTGGAGCCGTCGGCGTCGATGAGCAGGTCGCCGGCCTTGAGGTCGCCGAGGCCGATGGGGGTGGTGATGCCGCGGTCGCTGGCGAGGCCGACGGTGTTGGGGCCGGGCTTGGACAGTCCGAGCGTCATCGAGACATAGCCGGAGCAGTCCTGCCGGTAGCCGTCGGTCCAGGTCTTGGTCTGGCTGTAGGGCACCTGGGAGCCGTTGTTGGCGGTGAGCCAGGTGGCGGCCCGGTCCAGCATCTCCTTGGGACTCAGCTCGGCCTTGGCCTGCTGCTCCGCGGTGACCTTGGTCTTGGCCGGTGCGTCGGCGAACGAGGACGGTACGGCGATCGCGCCGACGAGCGCGACGCCGCCGGCGACGGCTGTGGCTGCGAAGAGTCTGGCCCGGCGGCTCAGTGTGGACATGAGCACGGCGGCACCTCCTGCCTGTGGGGGGACGGTGGGGCGTCGTGCCCGGTGCGGATTCAGGGGCCGACGGAGCACATATGGTCGTGCATGTTCATGCCATCCCTCGGAGCCGGGCTAAATTTTCACGCTTTCGTCACATCCGGAATCGCCGGTCGTCCCGCTAAGACCGACAATCCGGGCCATCGCGAAACCGCCGATTCCGCTTCGGATTTCGTGAGGTGGGGCCCTGTCCCTGCGGTCAGCGGGACGCGAACTCGTCGAGCGCGGCGCGGATTTCGGCGCTCGTCGTCTCGCTGCCCAGATGACCGGCGTCCTCGACGACCACCAGACGCGCGTCGGGCCAGGCCCGTGACAGCTCCCACGCCGTGTCCAGCGGACCGCCCAGATCGAAGCGCCCGTGGACGAGCACGCCGGGTATGCCCGCCAGACGCCCCGCGTCCCTGAGCAGCGCCCCCTCCTCCAGCCACGCGCCGTGCGCGAAGTAGTGCGCGCAGATGCGGACCAGGGCGTGCCGGGCCTCCCGCGGCCGGTCGCCGTACGTCTTCGGGGCATCGCCCGGCGCCTCCATGGAGAGCACCGCGTCCTCCCACCGGCACCACGCGTCGGCGGCAGCGGCCCGCACCGCGGGGTCCGGGTCCGCCATGCGGCGCGCGTAGGCGGCGAGGACGCCGGGGAGGTCCGCGTCGGGGTCGGCTTCCGGTACGTGCGCGTGGAAGCGGTGCCGCTCCTCGGGGAAGATGCGCCCGGCGCCCCGGTAGAGCCACTCGATCTCGTAGCGCCGCGTCGTGGTCACCGCGGGGATGACGATCTGCGAGACGCGCTCCGGGTGCCGCTCGGCGTAGGCGAGGATCAGCGTGGAGCCCCACGAGCCGCCGAACAGCAACCACCGTGCGATGCCGAGGTGTTGACGCAGCAGCTCCATGTCGGCCACGAGATGGGCGGTGGTGTTGTGCCGCATGTCCGTGGCCGGGTCGGCGGCGCTCGGGGTGCTGCGTCCGCAGCCGCGCTGGTCGAAGGTGACGATCTTGTACCGCTCGGGATCGAAGCGCCGCTGCGCGACGGTCCCGGACCCCGACCCGGGCCCACCGTGCACGAGCAGCGCGGGCTTGCCGTCCGGGTTGCCGCACACCTCCCAGTGCACGCGGTTGCCGTCCCCGACGTCGAGCATCCCCTGCTCGTACGGCTCGACGGGCGGATGGAGATGACGCGTATCGGGGCGACTGGGCATGCGTGATCCTTCCGGGCGGGGGCGCGGCGGAACACTACGGAGGGCGGACGGGACGGGCAATCCGTATACGGCTACGTATACTTGGCGCATGGCCGACTCGATGATCCGCGTGCCCGCCGATGTCCGCGACCGCCTCGCCGAACTGGCGAGAGACCGCGGGGCCTCCATCGGCGCCATAGTGGGCGAGTACGCCAACTCGACGCCCACGAAACGGGAGATGGTCGCCAAGGCCGCAGAGGCGAAGCAGGTCCTCTACGAGCTGTCGGGGTATGACGCGAGCGAGGAGGAGGAGCAGGCGTCCCTCGCCGAGCTTCAGCGGCGCATCGAGTCCCTCCGGTGAACGGCCGCCGCTTCGTCTTCGACGCGTCCGCGCTCCTCGCCGCCGGTGCCGGCGACCGCCTCGCGTCGACGCTGATCCACCAGTCCAACTTCCGTCCCGAGTGGTCGTTGTACGTACCGCTGGGGGCGCTGATCCAGGCCGAGTGGGACCGCAAGGGCATCGCGGAGCACTTCGCCGCCCTGCCGGGCGTGGTCTTCGTCGAGATGGACCTTCCGGCCGCCCTGTCCGTCAGCAAGGCGAGCCCGGACGCATGGGCGGAGTCGCACGTCGTCCACGTGGCCACGCCCAGTCCGCTCTCGCCCGTCTCGCCGAGCGGCGCGACGGTCGTGACCGTACGTCCCGAGCTCTATCCGGAGCTGCGCACCCTGGACATCAGGCCGTAGACGTCTCGACGGGCTCCAGGAACTCCAGGCGGTTGCCCACCGGGTCCTCGGAGTGGAAGCGGCGGTGGCCCGGGAGGTCCGTGTCCCAGGTGACGGGGGCGCCGGAGGCGGCGAGGCGGGCGGCGAGGGCGGTGATGCCGTGGACGCGGATGCCGGGGTGGGCCTTGCGTGCCGGGCGGAAGTCCCGTTCGACGCCGAGGTGCAGCACGACGGTCCCCGCCGCGAACCAGCAGCCGCCGCGTACGGCCAGCGCCGCCGGCTTGGGGATCTCCGTCATGCCGAGGAGGTCACCGTAGAACGCGCGCAGGGTGTCCTCCGAGCCTGCGGGGACGGCGAGTTGGACATGGTCGAGGGCTTCGATCGGGCATCCCGCCCCTGCGCCGGTCACCGCTTGACCGCCACGACGAAGATCCGGCGGAAGGGCAGCACCGTGCCCCGCGCGGGGTCGCCGCCCAGCGGCGGATACGCCTCGCGCAGCAGCCGCCCGTACTCGGCGGTGAACTCCTCGCACGCCTCCGGGTCGTCCGCGAGCAGCGTGAGGACGGGACGCAGGGCCGTGCCCTTGACCCAGTCCAGTACGGGGTCCTCGCCGTGCAGCAGATGTGCGTACGTCGTCTCCCAGGCGTCGGTCTCGCAGCCCAGCGCGTCCAGTCGCGCGAGGTAGTCCACCGGGTCGAGGACGGAGGCGTCGCGGCTCGTGGCGCCCAGACGGCCGCGCCAGCGCGGGGAGTTGCGCAGCTCCAGCAGCAGGGTGTGGCTGGGGGCGCCGAAGTTGCCCGGCACCTGGAAGGCGAGGACGCCGCCGGGCGGCAGCCCGCGTACCCAGTCGGGGAAGAAGCGCGTATGGCCGGCGGCCGCAGTTCCTCCGCCGGGCGCTCCGTCGTCGTCGGCGGCGCCGACCCACTGGAGTGCCGCGTTGGAGAAGATCAGGTCGAACTCGCCCTCGCGGGAGGGCTTCCAGGCCGCCAGGTCGGCGTGGGCGAAGTCGAGGCTGCCGCCTCCGGACGTACGCCCGGCGTGGGCGCGGGCCTCGCGGAGCATCGCGGAGGAGTTGTCGTAGCCGGTGATACGGGCGCCGGGCCAGCGCTCGGCGAGCGGCAGGGACGGGCCTCCGGGCCCGCAGCCGAGGTCGGCGATGCGCGGGCTCGTCTCGTCGGGCAGGGCGGGCACACGGGCGAGCAGGTCCG
Organism: Streptomyces nanshensis; assembly: GCF_001751255.1. Lineage (GTDB taxonomy): Bacteria > Actinomycetota > Actinomycetes > Streptomycetales > Streptomycetaceae > Streptomyces > Streptomyces nanshensis_A. The sequence goes on from NZ_LJGW01000119.1 coordinate 16,444, forward strand.
CGACGGGGCGGGAGCGGTGGCCGGAGTGCCGTGCGTACTGATGCGGGTCCCACACTGGCGTCGTCATGGTGGGCAGCCTCCAACGAAGGTATCTCGATGTCAAGAGACTTCATGTCGACACAACTACTACACTGATCACATGGAGGACGAGGTCGACCGACTGGTGGCAGCATGGCGCCGCGAGCGCCCGGACCTCGATGTGGGGCCGTTGGAGGTGCTCAGCCGCGTCAGCAGACTCGCACGGCACCTGGACCGCGCGCGCCGCATCGCCTTCTCCGAACACAGCCTGGAACCTTGGGAGTTCGACGTCCTGACGGCGCTGCGCCGCGCGGGCACGCCGTACCAGCTCTCGCCGGGACAGCTCCTCACCCAGACCCTCGTCACCTCCGGGACGATGACGAACCGCATCGACCGGCTCGCCAAGAAGGGCCTCGTCGAGCGGCTGCCCGATCCCAGCGACCGGCGGGGCGTGCTGGTACGGCTCACCACCGAAGGCCGGGACCGCGCCGACAGCGCCCTCGCCGCCCTCCTCGCCCAGGAACGCGCGATCCTCGCCGAGCTCTCCTCCGCCCAGCGGGCCGAACTGGGCTCGCTGCTACGGCAGTTGACGGCGCCCTTCGACAACATCCCGGGCTGACGGGCCACGTACCGGTGCCGGGCGGAAGCTCCCGCCCCCGGCTCGTCAACTCGCGTATGACGAACGGCAGTTGGGGCGCACAGTGCGCCGCGGCGCGCCGGGGGTGCCCCGCTGCGGGCGGGGACGCGGAGCCCGTAGCATCCGTGCATGGGCGGACGTCATTCGGATCGATTCGCGGGACGCACCGTCCTCGTCACCGGCGGAGGCGCGGGCATCGGGGCCGCCACGGCCCACAGACTCGCCGATGAGGGCGCGGCCGTGGTCATCCTCGACAGCGACGAGGAGTACGGCCACCGCACGGCCCGTGAGATCACCGCGTCCGGTGCCCGTGCCGCGTTCGTGCTCGGCGATGTGACCGACGAACCCGCGTGGGCGCGGGCGGTGCGGGTCGCCAACGAGGGGTTCGGGCCCGTCGACGGACTCGTGAGCAACGCCGGGCTGATGCTGCCCGGCCCGGCCGGTGAACTCTCGCTCGCGGACTGGCAGTGGCAGCTCGGGGTCAATCTGACCGGGGCGTTCCTCGGGCTGCGGGCCTGCCTGGAGGATCTGCGCGGGCGGCGCGGCGCCGTCGTGCTGACCTCGTCCGTACAGGCGCTGATGGGGCTGCGGGAGCGTCCCGGGTACGCCGCGGCCAAGGCCGGGCTGACGGGGCTGGGCCGGCAGCTCGCCGTCGACTACGGGCCGCAGGTCCGCGTGAACTGCGTGCTGCCCGGGCCGATCCTCACCGGTGCGTGGGAGGGCACGAGCGAGCGGGACGCGCTGCGCACCGTGGAGCAGACCGTGGCGGGCCGCTTCGGCGAACCGGACGAGGTGGCCGCCGCGATCGCCTTTCTGCTCTCCGACGACGCCTCGTATGTGACGGGGCACAGCCTCGTCGTGGACGGCGGCTGGAGCGTGTACAAGACCTCGCTCTGAGCGGCGGCATGCGACCCGCGGCCTGCGGACTCCGGCCTGCCGTCTCCGGAGCCTGCGCGCTCAGTGTGCGGCGCTCGGCTCCAGGTCCACGGGGCCCACCCCGGCCCGGCGTGCCAGCGCGACCGCCGCGAGCGTCGAGTGGACGCCGAGCTTTCCCAGCACGTTCTGCATGTGCGTACGGACGGTGTGCGGGGAGAGATACAGCCGCTCGGCGACGGCCTTGCGGCCCAGCCCGGCGACCATGCAGCGCAGCACCTCGCGTTCCCGCGGCGTCAGCGACTCCACGAGGCGTTCGCTCTCGGTGCGGTGCTTGCGGGAGGCCGTCAGCTCCTTCAGTACGCCCGTCAGCAGCGCGGGCGGCAGATGTGTCTCGTCCTTGAGGACGCCGCGGATGACCTGGAGCAGCCGGGAGAGCGAACAGTCCTTGGCGACCCAGCCGCCCGCGCCCGCCTGGAGCGCCGCCGCGGCCTGGCGCGGGTCGTCGCGTTCGGCGAGGACGACGGTGCGCACACCGGGGTGGTCGCTGCGTACGGCGCCGACGAGCGGGATGCCGCCCGTGGGGGAAGGAGTCGCGGACGACGTGGCCCCGGGCGGCGGGGCGTTCAGCCGTGTGGGAGGCGAACCGGCGGGCGGCTGCGCCCAGTTGGACCCGTTCGCGCCGGGGCTTCCGGGGCTGCCGGCGCCTGG
>NZ_LJGW01000101.1 GCF_001751255.1 Streptomyces nanshensis
GCGCCGCCGACCCCGCGTCCGAGCACTGCGACCTGTGCGCCGAGCCGGTGCCCGAGGGCCACCGCCACATGCTGGACGCCGAGCAGAGCGCGGTGCTGTGCACCTGCGGCCCGTGCACGCTGCTCTTCGGGCAGAGCGCGGCGGGCGGACGGCACTACCNTGCCCGAGCGGCGGCTGCGCCTGGCCGGGCCCCGTATCGACGCGGCGCTGCGGGCCCGGCTCGGCGTACCGGTCGGCCTGGCCTTCTTCGTACGGGACGGCGCGAGCGGCGAGGTGAGCGTGGGCTATCCCAGCCCGCTGGGCGTGACCCGCGCCGCCGTCGCGCCGGAGGTCTGGAACGAGGTCGTGGCGGGGTACCCGGAGGCCGCGCAGATCGCGGACGACGTGGAAGCGCTGCTCGTGCACAGCACGGACGGCATGAGCGGTCCGGGCGGCGCGGGCGGTCCGGACCGTGCGGACGAGCACTGGATCGTCCCGCTCGACGACTGCTACCGGCTCGCGGCCGTCGTACGCACCCACTGGCGGGGGCTGTCCGGCGGCCCCGAAGTGCGCGGGCACATCGACGCGTTCTTCGCGGGGCTCGCGGAGGCCGAGGCCGCCGCGTCCCCCACCGGCTGAGCCGCGTGCTGCCGCCGGGCAGCGCGCTCGAACCCGAGGAGTCAGCATGGCTGTGATCAAGGTCGGCAGGCCGCAGGTACGGCCCGACAAGGCGGCGCACGTCCCCGGCGTGCGGCAGGGCAACCACCAGGGCGCCTACGGGCGGCAGCCGGGGCATCTGCCGGACGACACCTCCACCGCCCGCAGGTCCACCGGGATCTCCGCGAAGGGGAAGGGCCCGATCGTGCCCGGCATGCCGAACCTCTCGCCCGCGTGAGGGCGCGCACCGTTCCGGACCCGTCCGGCGGCGCCGGCTGTGACAGCGGCGCC
>NZ_LJGW01000121.1 GCF_001751255.1 Streptomyces nanshensis
CGCCCCGCAGCGGTGCGTGGGCCCCGGGGCCTGCGGCCCGGGGCGGGAACCCGCGCACGGCGCGCACCGCGAAGTGCCGTGCGTACACGCCCCGTTCGGGGCGTAGCCCCTGGCGGGGTGGGACCGCGCAGGTCGGGGTGCAGGGGTTCCGGCCCTGCGGTGCGCTGACGCGCCCCACAGGACCTTCGACACCTGACCCGCCGTACGACACCCGTCACCGAAGGTTCCCGATCTCCGCACGGAACCGAAACCTTGCCCGGACGGGACCGCACAGGTCGGGGTGCAGGGGTTCCGGCCCCGCGGTGCGCTGACGCGCCCCACAGGACCTTCGACACCTGACCCGCCGTACGACGCCCGTCACCGAAGGTTCCCGATCTCCGTACGGAACCGAAACCTTGCCCGGGTGGGACCGCGCAGGTCGGGGTACGGGGGTTCCGGCCCTGCGGTGCGCTGGCGCGCCCCACAGGGCCTTCGACATCTGATCCGCCGTACGACGCCCGTCACCGAAGGCGTCGCCAACGACCGTACGGACATGTGCACTTCCGGACCACGGACGGGCCGAGCCTGGTCGACGACCCGACACCACGCACGGACCGTCACCCGCCTCACGCCGCACGAACCGGTCCGGGAGAGGGGCGCCAGCCCCTCGTACGGGCCGGAGACCACGCGCACCCCGAAGTCCCGTACACACGCCCGCCGTTCAGACGGAAACGAAACAGGGCCGCTCGAAGTCCCGTACACACGCCCGTCGTTCGGACGGACGCGGAACAGGAACCGGCCCGACCCCAGTACGAACGTGCGGCTCTCACACCCCGTGCACGTCCCGGCCCCGGTGGGAAACTACGGCCCATGCCGGAATCTCACGAAGCCCCAGACGACCAGGGACCCGTCGACAGCCAGGCGCCCGACGGGGTGCCGCTCGTGCGGGCCATCGGGCCCAAGCTGCTGATCCTCTTCATCGTCGGGGACATCCTCGGCACGGGCATCTACGCGACCACCGGCGCCGTCGCCGGCAAGGTCGGCGGCGCCCTGTGGCTGCCGTTCGTGATCGGCTTCGCGGTGGCGCTGCTGACCGCCGCCTCGTACGCGGAGCTCGTCGGCAAGTACCCGCGGGCTGCCGGTGCCGCGCTCTACACGCAGCGGGCGTTCCGGTTGCCGTTCCTGACCTTCATCGTCGCGTTCATGGTCATGTGCTCGGGGCTGTCGTCGGCGAGCGCGGCGGCCCGCGCCTTCGCGGGCGACTACCTGGGCGAACTCGTCGACATCTCCCCCACCCTCGTCGCGATCCTCTTCGTCCTCGCCCTCGCGGCGCTCAATCTGCGCGGCGTCTCGGAGTCGGTGAAGACCAACGTCGTGCTCACCGTCGTCGAGCTGACGGGGCTGCTGATCATCGTCGGCATCGGGATCGTCGCGGTGTTCGCGGGCGAGGGCGACCCGGGGCGGCTCGGGCAGATCCAGACGTCGGGCGACACCGGTTACGCGGTGCTGACGGGCGTCATGGGCGCGACCGCCCTCGGCTTCTTCGCGTTCGTCGGCTTCGAGGACTCGGTGAACATGGCCGAGGAGACGATCGATCCGACCCGTAACTTCCCCCGCGCGCTGTTCATCGGCGTCGGTCTCACCGGCACCGTCTACATCCTGGTGGCGCTGGTCTCCTCGCTGCTGGTGGACCACCGGGTGCTGGAGAAGTCCAGCGGTCCGCTGCTGGAGGTCGTCAAGGCCGCGGACGTCAGCTTCCCGCCCGAACTCTTCGCCGTCATCGCCCTGTTCGCCGTCAGCAACTCCGCGCTGATCAACATCATGATGGCCTCGCGCCTGTGCTACGGCATGGCCAACGAGGGCATCCTGCCCGGCGCCATGGGACGGGTCCTGCCGCACCGGCGCACCCCCGTCGTCGGCATCGTCTTCGTGACGCTGATCGCCGTCGCGCTCGTCTCCACGGGCGAGATCGAAGGGCTCGGCGACACGACGTCCTTCCTGCTGCTGTGCGTCTTCGCCGTCGTCAACGTCACCGTCCTGGTGCTGCGCAAGGACCGCGTGGAGCACCGGCACTTCCGTACGCCGACCGTCCTGCCCGTCGTCGGCACGATCGCCACCGCTCTGCTCGCCAGCCCGCTCACGGACCGTGAGACGGACGTGTACGTACGGGCGGGGCTGCTCGTCGCGCTGGGCGTCGTGCTGTGGGCGGTGAACCGGGTGGTCATGGGAATCGCCGCGCGCCGCCGATGAGTTCGGGCCTCCGGACGGGTCGGTAGGGGCAGCGGACGGACCGGCCGTCCCCCGTCCGGAGACGGAGAAGGGCAGGCGGGGAGGCGATGGACGACGGCACTCCGCACGCCGGTGCCGCACTGCTGGAGCGGGCCGTCGGCTATGCGCTGTGCGCCGTACGGGGCGTACGGCCGTGGGCGCTCGGCGCTCCGACGCCGTGCGCGGACTGGGATCTGCGGGCGCTGCTGTGGCACACGGCCGACTCGCTCGCCGCGCTGTACGAGGGGATCGAGGACGGGTACGTCGCCCTGCCGGACGAGGCAGGCCCGCGGCCGGACGAAGCCCAACCGCGCCCGGACGAACGGGAGTCGGGACCGGGCTCCCGGGACGCCGGCGATCCGGCCGCCGTCTTCCGTGCGAGGGCGTCGCGGCTGCTGGGGGTGTGGGCAGCGGCCGGCGGCGACGGCGGGCTCGTCGCCGTCGGAGGTCTGCCGCTGCCCGCCGCGGCGCTCGCGCACGCCGGTGCGCTGGAGATCGCCGTACACGGCTGGGACATCGCCCAGGCAGCGGGGCTGCCACGGCCCGTACCGGCGGCCCTCGCCACCGAACTGATGCGTACGGCACGGCAGTTGGTGCCCAGCCCGGCGGTGCGGCAGCCGCTGTTCGGGCCGCCGCTCACCGTCCCGGCGGAGGCCGATCCGAGCGACCGGCTGGTGGCCTTCCTGGGACGGGACCCGTACGGGAGCAGGCGCGCCAGGCGCCGCGAGGGCGGCGGGCCGGACGTCAGAGGGGGCCGCGCCGCACCCGCCTGACGACGGTACGTCGAAACAGACGGGCGGGGCACCGCGCCGGGCACCGCGCTCACTCCAGGAACAGTCCGCGCTCCGCCGCCCGCGCGTCGAACTCCTCCAGCCTGGCCTGCGCTTCGGGCAGCCCGTCGCACATCGCCTCCAGCAGCACCCGCCCCAGCAGCATCGGCGCGCACGCGGTGTCGAAGGCCAGCCCCGTGCCGACGGCCGCCGGGAGCAGCAGGTCCTCGGGGTGTGCGACGGGCGCGAAGGCGCTGTCGGCGACGGTCACGATCCGCAGCCCCGCGCCCCGCGCATGTCCGAGCGCCTCGGCGACCTCCTTCGGGTGACGCGGCAGCGCGAAGCACAACAGCACGTCCGCGCCCGCCCGTACACATCCGTCGATGCGCTCGGCGAGCATGCTGCCGCCCTCGTCCAGCAGCCGTACGTCCGCGTGGACCTTGGAGGCGAAGTACGCGAAGCCGCGCGCCTGCGCGGAGGCCGCGCGCAGCCCCAGCACGGGCAGCACGGGGCTCGCGGCGAGCAGCCGCCCGGCGCGCTCCACCGGCGCGGGGTCGGCGAGCAGCGTGGCGAGATGGCGGAGGTTGTCGATCTCGGCGTACACGGCCTGCTGGTAGGCGTTGTACGGATCGGACCCGTCGTCCTCACCGCCCCCGCCGGGGCCCGCGGACGACCCGGTACCGAGCCCCGCCGCGGGCGCGGACGCACGCAGATGCCGCCGGAGCGCCGGATAGCCGTCGAAGCCGAGGGCGACGGCGAAGCGTGTGACGGACGGCTGGCTCACACCGGCCAGTTCGGCCAGTTCGACGCTGGAGAGGAAGGGCGCGTCGCCGGCCTGCCGCACCATGCAGTGCGCGATACGGCGCTGGGTCGGCGTGAGCCGGTGCCCCTCGAAGAGCTTCAGCAGCCGCGCGCTCGCGCTGCTCATCCCGTCCTCCCGACCTGGCCGTACACCGGAGATTCACACCTCGACCCTTGACATCTATTCACTACAGAACGACTGTGCATGACTATATGCAGTCGGGCAAGGGAAGTCCGGATGATCAGCTCGATAGCGGTTGCACCCGCCTCCGGCCCGGCCGTGGCCCCGGTCCCGGTCCCGGCTCCGCCTCTGCCGCTGCCTCTGCCCACGCCCCCGTTACCCCTCGCGCCTCCCCACGAGCCGACGGCCAGGAACGGAAAGGCAGGACGAGCACGATGCCCACCCCCCTCGTAGAACGCCGCTCGATCGACGTCGTACCGGACGGCGAACGGCACGGCGGCGCCTTCAGCCAGTTCACGCTGTGGCTGGGCGCCAACCTCCAGATCACCGCCGTCATCACCGGCGCGCTCGCCGTCGTCTTCGGCGCGGGCGCCTTCTGGGCGATCGCCGGGCTGGCCCTCGGGAACGTGCTGGGCGGCGCCGTGATGGCGCTCCACTCCGCACAGGGCCCACGGCTCGGCCTGCCCCAAATGATCTCCTCCCGGGCGCAGTTCGGCGTACGGGGCGCCATCGTGCCGCTCGCGCTCGTCATCGTGATGTACATCGGCTTCTTCGCCAGCGGCAGCGTGCTCGCCGGGCAGGCGACCGGCAAGCTGACCGGGCTGGGCGAGACGCCGGGCATCGTCCTCTTCGCGCTCGTCACGGCGGTCGCCGCCGCCGTCGGCTACCGCCTCATCCACGCCCTGGGCCGCATCGCCTCGCTGATCTGCGCGCTGGCCTTCGTCTACCTCGGGGTGCGGCTGCTCCAACGCGCCGACCTGGCAACGCTGTTGGGCGACCGCTCCTTCGAACTCCCCGTCTTCCTCCTGGCGGTGGCGCTCGCGGCCTCCTGGCAGCTCGCGTACGGCCCGTACGTCGCCGACTACTCGCGCTATCTGCCGCGTTCGACCTCGGCGCGCGCGACCTTCTGGTGGACGCTCGCCGGTACGGGCCTGGGCTCGCAGTGGTCCATGACCTTCGGGGCGCTGGCCGCGGCCGCCGCGGGCGGGGCCTTCGTCGGGCACGAGGTCGAGTACGTCGTCGGCTTGGGCGGCACCGGACTCCTCGCCGCGGCCCTCTACTTCGTCGTCGCGCTCGGCAAGCTCACCATCAACGTGCTGAACACGTACGGCGGTTTCATGTCGATGGTCACCAGCGTCAGCGGCTTCCGCGGACAGGCCGTGCTCTCGCCGCGCGCACGTGCCGCGTACATCGGCGTGATCATGGTGGCCGGCACGGCGCTCGCGCTGCTCGGCAAGGACAGCTTCCTCACCTCGTTCAAGGACTTCCTGCTCTTCCTGCTGACCGCCTTCACGCCCTGGTCCGCGATCAACCTCGTCGACTACTACCTGATCGCGAAGGAGCGCTACGACCTGCCGGCGCTCAGCGATGCCGGGGGCCGCTACGGGGCCTGGCGGTGGCGGGCGCTGAGCGTGTACGCCGTGGGGCTGCTGGCCCAATTCCCCTTCCTGGCCACGCACTTCTACACGGGGCCGCTCGTCGGGCCGCTGGGCGGAGCGGACGTCTCCTGGATCGTCGGCCTCGCCGTGCCCGCGCTCGCGTACTGGCTCCTCGCACGCCGCCACACCGCGCACCTCCCGGAACGTACGGTCCTCGGGCCCGCCGTCGAGGCGGACTGCCCGGAGGCCACGGACGGCGGTGGGGCGCGGCCACCCGCCGATACGGGGGCTAGCACCACTGCCGGGGAGGGCCCGCGCGCGTAGCGTGCTGCGCATGGAAGCCCGCGACCCCGAACTCACGCGAGAACTCAACGCGACGCTCCAGACCCGCAGGGAACTGGGCCAGGAATACGACGAGGAGCTGATCGACTCCTTCCTGGAGAAGTTCGACAAGCGGCTGGAGTCGGTCGTCGACAAGCGGATGCGCCGTCAAATGGCCGAGCAGCAGATGGCCGTGGCACGCGGCGTCACACGGCCGCAGGGCAGCGGTTCGCCCTCGTATCCGGAAGGCATGGGCGCACGGCTGACGGCCGTCGTCTCGCTGGTGCTCGCGGTGCCGCTGTCGGCCATCGCGGCGGTCAACACGGGGCTGCCCGGACTGCTGGTGTGCTGGATCGGCATCGTCGCGGTCAACGCCGTACAGCCGCACCGGAATCTGCTCTCCTTCGGCTGGAACAGGGACCGGGACCGCGACGGGGAGCGGGAGTCACGCAGCAAGGACGACGACTGGGGTTAGGGCGTCTGGCGTCCGGCGTCCGGCCGCTCGGCACGGGGCCGCGCCCGTCCGGTCCGCTACAAGGGGGAAGCGGGAACCGGGGGTTCGGGGAGGGGATCCACGGGAGAGCCGGGGCAGGGCGCTCCCCGAGGGGGAGCGCCCGTACCGGGCGTCCAAGCGCCCGGCCCCCGCGGCGGAGGGCCGCCGCACCCCGAAGCGAGCGCCGGGGCGGGACGAACGACGGCCCTCCGCGGGGATACACGCCGGTCAGGACCGGTCGCGTCCTGGCGTCCGACAGGTCCGGGAGCCGCTCCGGAGTTCCTCGACGCCGACACACACCACTGTGCGGGAGACGTGTCAACCACAGGTTTCAGGGCCGTGACACTCTCTCGCGACTTCGTTCGCCGCCGGTTTCCACGGACGTCGGTCATGCCGCCCGTACGCCCGTCGCCAGGTCGCAGGGCTCACTTCCCCGTACCGCTCACTTCCCCGTACCGCTCACTTCGTTATGCCGCTCGCGAGATACGCCAGCAGGTCCTGCCTGCTGACGACACCGACCGGCTTGCCCTCCGCCAACACCACGGCGGCGTCGGCCCCTTCGAGCACCGGCATCAGATCGTTGACGGACTCGCCGGACCCCACGTGGGGCAGCGGCCCGCTCATGTGCTTCTCCAGCCGGTCGCCCAGCGAGGCCCGCTGCGCGAACAGCGCGTCCAGCAGCTCGCGTTCGACGACGGAGCCGACGACCTCGGCGGCCATCACGTCCGGATGACCCGCGCCCGGCTTCACCACGGGCATCTGCGAGACGCCGTACTCGCGCAGCACCTCGATCGCCTCGCCGACCGTCTCCTCGGGGTGCATGTGCACGAGCGAGGGGATGGGGCCCTCCTTGTGGCGCAGCACGTCCCCGACGCGTACGTCGGTGGCCTCGCCCTCCTCCAGGAAGCCGTAGTCGTTCATCCACTCGTCGTTGAAGATCTTGCTGAGGTAGCCGCGTCCGCCGTCGGGCAGCAGCACGACCACGACGTCGTCCGGGCCGAGCCGCCTGGCGACCTCCAGCGCACCCATGACGGCCATGCCGCACGAGCCGCCGACCAGCAGGCCCTCCTCCTTGGCGAGGCGGCGCGTCATCTGGAAGGAGTCCTTGTCGGAGACGGGCACGATCTCGTCGGCCACGTCACGGTCGTAGGCGTCCGGCCAGAAGTCCTCGCCGACGCCCTCGACGAGGTACGGACGTCCGGAACCGCCGCTGTAGACGGACCCCTCGGGGTCGGCGCCCACGACCTGGACGCGGCCCTCGCTGACGTCCTTGAGATAGCGGCCCGTTCCGGAGATCGTGCCGCCGGTGCCGACGCCCGCGACGAAGTGCGTGATCCGGCCGTCCGTCTGCTGCCACAGCTCCGGGCCGGTCGACTCGTAGTGCGAGCGCGGGTTGTTGGGGTTGCTGTACTGGTCGGGCTTCCAGGCGTCCGGCGTCTCGCGCACGAGCCGGTCCGAGACGTTGTAGTACGAGTCGGGGTGCCCCGGGTCGACGGCCGTCGGGCAGACGACGACCTCGGCGCCGTACGCCCGCAGGACGTTGATCTTGTCCGTCGAGACCTTGTCCGGGCAGACGAACAGGCAGCGGTAGCCCTTCTGCTGGGCGACGATGGCCAGCCCGACACCGGTGTTGCCGGAGGTGGGCTCGACGATGGTGCCGCCCGGGCGGAGTTCGCCGGACGCCTCCGCCGCCTCGATCATCCGCAGCGCGATCCGGTCCTTCACGGACCCGCCGGGATTGAAATATTCGACCTTCGCGAGAACAGTGGCCTGGATACCCTCCGTGACACTGTTCAGCTTGATCAGCGGGGTGTTGCCGACAAGGTCGATCATGGACTCGTGATACTGCAACGTGGTCTCCGCGCGTCCGTGGGCAGCGTCGTTGCGTGCCCTTACCGTCACGATATTGCGCAACACGCGCACACCGGAGGCCCGTTGCGAAGGTTGCAGAGCGGTCCCCACGGGGCAACACAGTGTTAGGGCGCTCAGCCCGCACGTCACACGACACGCACCGAGCGCTCACAGCGACTACCCAATCACGGTGCCTCTTCATGCACTCCGGCACCACCCACCAGGGGTTACGGGAGCAGCCGGGAAAGACCCGGAAGCCCCGCCCGCGGCGGCACTCACGCCACGGGAGACGCGACAGAGCACACAGAGCACACAGCACGCACGGAACACAGAGCACAGCACCGGACACACGCACAGGGCACGGACAACGAATCATCTGCGGGAGGCGGACCAGAAACATGCCGATGTCGAAGGCGGCGAGCGCAAGAGTGGCCCGGCGGATCGCGACCGCGGCCGCATACGGCGGCGGCGGCCTGAGCCTGCTCGGAGGCGCCGCGGTCGGGCTGCTGTTCACCGAGGCGCAGCTCGCCAAGCGGAAGATCGGCGGCTCGGACGACGAACCCCCCAAGGCGGACGGGGTCTACGGCACGGCCTTCGCGGGCCAGCACCCGGGACGTCCCGTACGCCTCGGCGTCCTGGGCGACTCCACGGCGGCCGGCCAGGGCGTGCACCTGCCCCGCCAGACCCCGGGCGCGCTGCTCGCCTCCGCGCTCGCGGCCGTCGCCGAACGCCCCGTCGAGCTGCGCAACGTGGCCCTGCCGGGCGCCCAGTCCGACGATCTGGAACGGCAGGTGACGCTGCTGCTGAGCGAGCACGACCTCGATCTCGCGCCCGACGTCTGCATCGTGATGATCGGCGCGAACGACGTCACCCACCGGATGCCGCCGTCCCACGCGGTGCGGCTGCTGTCCGACGCGGTGGCGCGGCTGCGCACCGCGGGCTGCGAGGTGGTCGTCGGCACCTGCCCTGATCTGGGCTCGATCGAGCCCGTCGGACAGCCGCTGCGGTGGGTCGCGCGGCGCCTGAGCCGGCAGCTCGCGGCGGCGCAGACCATCGCCGTGGTCGAGGAGGGCGCCCGTACGGTCTCGCTCGGCGACCTGCTCGGCCCGGAGTTCGCGGCACACCCCCGCGAACTCTTCGGACCGGACAACTACCATCCGTCCGCCGAGGGTTACGCGACGGCGGCCATGGCGATACTGCCGACGCTGTGCGCGTCGCTGGGCCTGTGGCCGACGGAGGACGAGCGTCCCGACGCGGCACGGCGCGAGAGCATCCTGCCGGTGGCGCGGGCGGCGGCCGAGGCGGTCGCCGAGGGCGGCACGGAGGTCGCGGGCGTCCGCGGCCCGTGGGCCCTCCTCAAGCACCGCCGCCGCCG
>NZ_LJGW01000113.1:0-166 GCF_001751255.1 Streptomyces nanshensis
GCGGGCGGCCCGCGACGCCGGACGGCACCGGCATGCGCGGCTGCTGCTCACGGACGTCCGTCGGCTGCCGCTGCGCGACAACTGTCTCGACGCCGTCTTCGCGGCCGGGCTGGTCTCGCATCTGACCGGCCCCGAGGCCGGGCTGCGCGAACTGGCCCGCGTGGTA
>NZ_LJGW01000113.1:183-7451 GCF_001751255.1 Streptomyces nanshensis
GTACGGCCGGAGGGCGCCCTCGCCCTCTTCCACCCCGTCGGCCGCGCGGCGCTCGCCGCGCGCCAGGGCCGCGAGCTGACCGCGGACGACGTCCGCGCCGAGCCCAACATCACGGCGCTGCTTGCCGCTTCGGGCTGGCGGCTGACCTCGATGGCCGACGACGAGGACCGCTATCTGGCGCTGGCGGTACGCGACTGAGGGGCGCGTACCCCAGGGGCAGCCCCGCCGCCGGCACGACCGGCGCCGGCTACGCCTTGCCGTGCGGCACCGGGCATCCGCCGACGCCGCCGCCCTCCGCGCGGCGCGGAAAGGTCCCCAGGTCCTCCAGGCGGTAGCCCGCCGGATAGCCCGGATACCCCTTGATCTCCGGGTTCTGACGGGCGTAGTGCGGCTTGCGCCGCTCCGGCATCAGCCGTACGGCACGCGCCCGCGCGCGCAGTCCGCCCTCGACGAGCTTGCGGACGAGCGGCCGCGGCGGGTCGTAGCGGAAGGCGCGCAGCAGCGACTCGTCCAGCAGCGCCTTGCTCGCGCCCCGTACGGCCGGTGCGAGCAGCGACGGATACCAGGACGCCATCAGGTTCAGCGTCGAGTCCGAGACGCGGCGCGCGTCCGGGTCCCAGGCGAAGTGCGCCGCCTCGTACTCGTCGAGATACGTCTCGAACGCGTCGTAGCCCTCGGGGATCCGGGGAATGCCCATATGCCGTCCGAGAGTGGCCCAGTAGCGGGCGGCCGCCTGCTGCTCGAGCCGCGAGAGGGGACGCCAACCGTAGGCGTCCAGCCACCGTTTGGGCATCACGACGAACGTGCAGAGCACATAGCGCATGTCGTCGTCGGGGATGTCGTAGCTGCGGTGCATCTGGTTGATGCGGCGGATCGCCGTGCGGCCCTCGTCGGAGGAGAAGCCGTGCTCCACGACCGCGTCCAGGAGGAGCGTGGTGTCGTCGTAGCGCTTCTGCGTGCGGTCGGTCAGCTCCGCCGTGTGCGCCAGGAGACGCCCGATGCTGGGCACCGCGTACGTCCGGTAAAGGGCCAGCTCCAGTGAACGCGTGTAGTCCCAGGGGAACTCGTACGTCGACGAGAGCCGGTAGATCTCCAGGAAGTCCTCCTCCGGGTCGAGTTGGAGAATGTGCCTCAGCCGGTCGTATCGCCCCACGTCGCATCCCCTCGGTCGCGGCCCTGCTCTGTCGACGAACTGACTCTAGAGTTAAGGTTCCCCAGAACTTATGGAAGGGGAGGCAAGGTGGCCGCCGAGGACGATGACGCGCTGTATGTGCTGACGGCTGTACTGCTGACTCCCGCCCAGTTCCCGAGCGTTCTGGGCGACGACTACCCGGAAGCGTGCGCGAGACTCGGCCTCGAACCGTACGCCGAGGGCTACGGCCTGGTCCTCGGCCAGGACGGCGACGGCGCCCGCTGGACGGTCGCCACCGACGACGTGACGCTGGTGGCCTGCGCGATCGCCGCGTGGGACTGCGGCATGGAGTACGACCTCTCCCCCTCCGAGCGTTCCGTCGCCGCCGCGCTGCCCGGCTGGCCCCTGGACGTCGCGGTCTCGGCGCCCGGCGTGCCCGCGCCGCACGACCCCGAGCCGGACCCGGAGACGGACGGCGAGCACGGCGTCCTCGTACCGCCGGACACGGAGCACTGGGGGCCCGCGCAGCGGCGGCTCGGCGCCGACGAGATCGCTCTGCAGTGGGCGCAGTGGCGTGAACAGGTCGAGGACGACGTCGAGTTCGTCGACGCGGGCGAGAACCCGAACGCCTCGGTGAAGCGGGTGCTGGAGCAGGTGCGGGGCTATCTGAAGGATCCGCCGCCGCCCGGCCGCGTCCGTTCCGCCTTCGCCTCGGGCGAGGCCCGCACGCTGCGTGCGGACGGCCCCGGCTGGAGCATGGTGGCACGCACCGACGACATCGCGTTCCTGCTGCTGGACGACGAGCCCGGAGAGGTCCTTCCAGTGGGACGCGGGGAGGAACTGCCCGGTCTGCTGGAGGCGTTGGACGGCATGGCGCTGCGCCCGGCGGCCTGACGGGGCGTCGCACGGAGCAACACCTCGCGGTACGCGCGGAGTTCAGCCGGCCGGTACCGGCACGGACGCCGGGCCCGGCTGCCCGTCCCAGGAGACCGCGACGGCGTCCGGCATGGGGTGTCCGCCCTCGGGCGCCATCACGAACTCGACGGCCTCGCCCGGCCGTACGACGGAATTCTCCGGAACTCCGCGGACGGAGGCGGGCAGATGCGTCCGGCTGATGCGAACACCCGTGAGCGTGCGGGCAGTTGTGTTGCGCAGGACGTAGACGTACTGCCCGTGACGCTCCAGCCGCCAGACACCCGGCGGCGCGGGCGGGTACGGCAGGGCGGACGCGAGGCGCCGCTCGTACAGAACAGGCCGCCGGCGCTTCGGCTTGGCCGGCACTCGCGAGCGCGCGGCGGCGGGCACGGCACGCTCACCGCCGTCAGGCCCGGCGGGCCTCCGGTCCTCGCCGGGCGGCTCGCTCCCGCCGGACTCGTCCGGCTCCTCGTCCTCGTCCCGGGTCTCCGACGGCACAGGCGGGGCGTTCCGCTGCGGCACCGGGACCGAGCCGGTGAGCCATGGCGGAGTCGGCGAAGGGGGACGCGGGGGCGGGGGCGCCGGGCTCCAGCGCCAACCAACTCATGGCCCAACTCTAGAGACCAGGCGGCCTGTTGCGTACGCGGGCACACCTCATCCGCGGCACCCGCCCGGGCCGGCACCGCTCAGCGGCTCACGACCGGTTCAGCGCCGCAGCTCTTTGCGGCTGACCCGGCGGAGCCGGCGTCGCTGGGAGGGGTCGAGCGCCAGATACGCGATCACCGGTACGCCGACGATCACCGCGACGGCGATCCAGAACGACGTCAGCCACCACAGGAGCAGCCCCACGGCCACGCCGCCGACGGCGATCTTTCCTCGGTTGGTCATGTCGTCCTCCTTCGCGGCAGGTCACCCCGCCCGCCTCTGTCCATAAGAACGCCGAATCGCCCCGACGGGTTCCCTCGTGTCTGCCGGACAGCCGCGCCGTACCGCTCCCGTACGTGGCACAGCCCCCGGCTGCCGCGCCCCGGCGGTGTCCCGACGTGCACCGATGAGCAAAAACCCGGCCGGGGCGGGAGGAGCTGACTCCTGCCCGCCCCGGCCGGGGAGGTGCCTTCCGCGTGGGACCACGGCATCGTCCGCCGCTTCGGCCCTGGTCCCGCGCGCAGGCGGTGGCGCGGGACGGCACGCCTCCGCGTCCTGCTCGTGGGGCTTACGAGTTCGCCTCCAGCACCGGCAGGTAGCCGCTGGTCTGGCCGGTCTCGGTCGGGTGGTAGGACTCCCCGATCGGGACGGTCACGCTGTGCAGCCACGCGTCGCCGGAGCAGATCTCGTGGCCGGTGAAGGCGTCACGTACGTCGCCGAACGAGAAACCGTGGTCGGCCGCGCGCTTGGCGATCGTGTCGTTGAGAGTGTCGGACGCGGAGTTGATCGCCTCGCGCGACTTCTCGCTGATGCCCACGGAGCACTCGCCGTCCAGCTTGTAGATGCGCGGGTAGCCCATGACGACGACCTTGGCGGCGGGCGCCTTGTCGCTGATGGCGTTGTAGACGGAGTCGAGCTTGCCCGGGAGGGTGCCCGAGACGTAGCTCTTCGCCTCGTCGATCTTCTCCAGGCAGACGTCCTCGCCCTGGAGCACGCACGCCTGCATGGTGTCGGCGAAGCCCGCGTCGTTGCCGCCGATGCTGATGCTGACCAGGCCCGTGGAGTCGCTGAGCGGCCCGAGCTGGCTAGAGAGGACGTCGTCGGTGACCGCGCCGGAGCACGCCGTGAAGTCGAAGGAGGAGGGGGAGTTGGCGGATGCCCACTGCTGGGCGTACGCCTTCGAACTGCGCTTGCAGTCGCCGCTGTCGCCGTAGTCGCCGGATCCGAGGCCGGAGGAGTAGGAGTCGCCGAGGGCGACGTATCCGGTGGCGGCGTCCTGCGCGAGGGCCGAGGTGGCCCCTGTGGTCACTGCGAGGGAGGACGCCACGGCCGCGGCCAGGGTCATCCGTCTACTGAGCTTCATGGAACCTCTTCATGGTGGGGGGTAGACATGGAGGGTGCCTTTGTCATGTACACAAGTACCAGGTGGCGACTCCCGTCGGAAGTGCTCATGTCAAAACTGATCGAAGATACGTGACGTGCGACACGTGTCTGATGCGCTTGCGGGGCAAGGGTGTTGACGGGGCCTCGGACGAGGTGCATCCGTCCGCTCGGCCCCGCGCTGCTCGATGCCTGGTCGTGGAGCGGTACTGCGACGTAGCTTCCACCCGGCGAAGATCCCTACACGCAGGGACAGTCGGGAGTTGACGCGCGTAGGCCGTGAGGGCACGCCGGACGCCGCCGCGCTCCCCCGGGCTCCGGATGCCGCGCGTCGTACGGGAGTTGAGGACGCCGGGCCGGCGGCGCACCGGGCACTGCCATACGTCGCTGGGCGCACCGGCCGGCGTCACGCACCGGCGCGCCCGTACCCGTACACACAACTGCCGGGCAGGCGCCGCCCGTTCGGGTCGGTCCTGCCCGGCAGTCGCCGCGCACGCTCAGCGTTTCCCCGGACGCGGAGCCGTGCGCTCGGCGGGTACGCGCGGCGGCTATACGCCGCCCTTGACCCCCACGGCCGCGTACCCGCGATGGTCGTACAGCTCCTCCTCGTCCGGGACGGGCCCCTCGGGACGCCACAACGGCGGCCTGACCAGGCCCGGTTCGAGCAGCTCGAAGTCCTTGAAGAAGGGCATCAGCTCGTCGTGGCCGCGCATGACGAGCTGTGCGGTGGAGTTCTTGTAGACCTCCGAGACCTGCTTCAGCGCCTCGCCGCCGTCGAAGTCGGCGGTGATGTGCGACAAGATCAGGCAACTGCCCTCCGGCAGGCGGTCGGTGAGCGCCGAGACGATGCGCCCCGGGTCCTCGTCGTCCTGGATGAAGTGGACGACGGCCACCAGCATCAGCGCGACCGGCTGCCCGAAGTCGATGAGCTCCCGCGTCACGTGGTGGTCGAGGATCGCCTCCGGCTCGCGCAGATCCGCCAGTACGAAGCCGGTGTTGCCGGTGTTGGTGAGCTTCGCACCGGCGTACGTGGCCACGATCGGGTCGTTGTCGACGTAGACCACGCGCGTGTCCGGTGCCACCTCCTGCGCCAGCTCGTGTGTGTTGGGAGAGGCCGGGATGCCGGTGCCGACGTCGATGATCTGCCGTACTCCCCGCTCCACCACCGCGCGCACCGCACGGTGGTGGAAGTCCCTGTTGCCCTGTGCGGTGGGACGGATGAACGGCGCGTGGCCGAGGACGCGTTCGGCGGCCTCGCGGTCGACCGCGTAGTTGTCCTTGCCGCCCAGGTAGTAGTCGTACATCCGGGCGGGATGCGGGGTGGTGGTGTCGATCCGGTCGGGGTCGAATCCCGTGTCCGGCACATCTCCTCCAGGTGTCGTCGCCGGTCAGGCAAGCAGGAAGTCGGCGTCACCGGCCTGGACGCCCTGGATGAACTTCCTGATCTCGTGCGGGGCGTAGATGAGGGCCGGGCCGTCCGGGTCGGTGGACTGGCGCAGAGCGACCCGGCCGTCGTCGAGCTTGAGAGCCTCCACACAGCTACCGCCGTTGCCTCCGCTCCAGGGCTTGTGCCAGCCCTCGGTGCCGAGGTGTTTGGCGGGCATGCCGTTGTAGATACGACCCATGGTTCAGATCTCCTTGCGCATCGCACTGAGGATCGCCTCCGTCCGCGACACCGGCGCGGCCTGGGTACACATCCTGTCCAGCGCTTCCAGGAACGTCGTCACGTCCTCGCGCTGGTCGAAGTAGACCGCTCCGACCAGGCTCTCCGCACATGCGACGTCCGGCAGTTCATCGATCGGGAATCGGAAGAGGTGGAAGGGTCCGTACATCGCCGAGTGGGGGCCGACGCTGAACGGCATCACCTGGAGCCGGACTTTGGGCCGCCGGCCGGCCTCGATGAGCGCGTCGATCTGCTCGCGCATCACCTCGGGGCCGCCGATGCCGCGGCGCAGGACCGTCTCGTCCATCACCACCCACAGCATGGGCGGTTCGTCGCGCTCCAGGACGGCCTGACGCTCTCTGCGCAGCGCGACCTGACGCCGAAGTTCCTCCTCCGGCACATGGGGCATCCCGGCGCGCAGCACCGCGCGCGCGTACGCCTCGGTCTGCAACAGGCCCGGTACGTAGTGCGGTTCGTAGGCCCGGATGACGTGCGACTCGCTCTCCAGGCTGACGAAGGCACTGAACCACTCGGGCAGGACGTCGCGGTAACTGTGCCACCAGCCGGGCTGGTTGGCCTGGCGGGCCAGGGTGAGGAACTGGTCGACCTCCGCCCGGTCCGTCACACCGTAGGTCTCCAGCAGCTTCTCGACGTAGAGGACCTTCAGGCCGACTTCGGCCTTCTCCATCCGCCGGACCGTGGCGTGGGTGACGTCCAGCGCGCGCCCCGCCTCCTCGTACGACAGACCGCAGTTCTCCCGCAGATGCTGCAGACGTCTGCCCAGAACCACCCGCAGAACGGTGGGCGCGCCACCGCCCGTCCGCGAGTCCACCACTATCGCTCGCCTCCAACTCCTGTCATGGGCAAGCAGTTTGGCACGGACGACCTGCGGGAGGACAGTCTGACTCGAACGATTCTGTAATTTGCAGACTGATCCTTGCCAGGTGTGACTGAACAAGTTCATAGTGGAGCCGTGGCTTCCCCCCATGACGCCCTCTCATTAGAAGATCGGCCCTCTGCTGTGTCGGTACGCCCGCTCCGGGATGCGTTCCGTCTGCCCTCGCTCGACACCTCCGTCGGGCGGGCGCGCAGACGAGTCCTCGACCGCCTGACTGAATGGCGAGTCGACCAACAGACGTGCGAAGACGCCCAGTTGCTGGTGTCGGAGCTGTTCACCAACGCTGTGCGGCACACCGCCAGCGAGAAGGTGAGCTGTGAACTCTGGCTGGTCGGCCTGCGGTTGTGCCTGGAGGTGACCGACGAGGGCGGCGGTCCGCATCCGCTGCCGCCGCGCCCCGGCGAGCCGGCGGACACCGACGGCGAGAGCGGACGCGGCCTGCTGCTGGTCAGCGTTCTCGCGGACGACTGGGGAATCCGCCGCAGTCTCGACTCCGGCGTCGGGCACGCGGTCTGGGCGGAGCTGACCTGTACGCCCGCCCCGGGGAAGCACTAGCGAACACCCGAGCCAGGCGCCGGCGTTGGTCGCGAGCCGGCCGCCCGGCGCAGCGCCACCGCCCGGCACGGCGGGCGGTG
>NZ_LJGW01000135.1 GCF_001751255.1 Streptomyces nanshensis
CGTGGCGTGCTCGGGGGAGGCGCCCGAGCAGCGGCCCGCGAGCCGCGGCCCCGCCGTGCACGACACCGGCCGTCCCGAGCCGGGCCCGTACACGGTCCGCACCCGGCATGTCTCCACCGCCGAGGCGAAGGGCGCCTTCCGCGGCGGCACGCTCCACTACCCCGCGGATGAACGCGACGGCGGCGACGGTGAGCAGCCCCGCGGCGACGGCCGGGACGGGAACGGCCGCGACCACGGCGTCATCGCCGCGTCCCCGGGGCTGGGCGCGGAGGAGTCGGTGGTCACCCCGTACGGGAAGCTCCTCGCCTCGTACGGCTTCGTGGTGATCACGATCAACACCAAGACCCTGGACGACTCCCCGTCCCGGCGCGGCCACGAACTCCTCGACGCCCTCGGCTATGTGACCGGACGCAGCCCCCTCGCCGACCGCACCGACCCGGACCGCCTCGGCGTCCTCGGCCACTCCATGGGAGGCGGCGGCGCCCTCTTCGCCGCATCCCGCGACCGGGACGTCAAGGCGGCCGTGGGCCTGACCCCGTACGCGGAGCGCCGCGACTGGCCCCGTGTGCGGGCGGCCACGCTCCTGATCGGCGGCAGTGGGGACGAGATCGCCCCCGTGAAGCAGCATGCCGCGGCCTTCTACGAGGGCCTGGACCACGCCGAGGAGAAGGAATATCTGGAGCTGCGGGGCGACCACTTCGTCGCCACTCCGCCCGGGAGGCTGGTCGGCGCCCAAGTCGTGGGCTGGTTCCGGCACTTCCTCGACGGCGGCTCCGGCTCCGGCTCAGGCTCCGGCTCCGGAGCCCGCGCACCGCTCTGCCCGCCGCCGCACTCCGCGCTCGTCACCGCGTCCCGCGACACCTGCCCGTTCGACCGACCCGGCCGGACGGGAGACCGGTGAGCGCCTGACCGCCGGCACGGCCGACGAGAAGAGGGCGAACGCCCGGTCCGTACACGCGTGCACACGTGTCCGGCAGGCATGCCCGACACGCATGCCCGAGTGGAACGGAGAGCGGAGCATGACCTTCGCGCGGGTGCTCGCGGTCGCCCCCGTCCACGCCCCGGACGGCAACCGCGTCACGCGGGTCGAGAACCCGGTGGCGTCCTGAGCGGGCCCGCGTGGCCCGCGCCGCGCGGGGGCGGCATTTAACGTCGCCGGGCAGAGCCGTTAACCCGCTCGTTCCTACCGTCCCGGCATGGAATCGATCAGTCAGCTCCTCGCCCGTCTCGCCCTCGACCTCGCCGCCGTGTCGGTGCTGACCTTCGCCGTCTACTACCCGCGGCACCGGCGCCGGGACCTCGTCCCCGCCTATCTCGCCCTGAACGTCTCGCTGTTCTCGGTCGTCGCCGCGCTCGCCCGTACCGGCGGAAGCGGCGGAATCGCCCTGGGCTTCGGGCTGTTCGGGGTGCTGTCGATCGTCCGGCTGCGCTCGGAGTCGATCCAGAGCGAGGAAGTGGCCTACTACTTCACGACGCTCGTCCTCGGCCTCATCGCCGGGCTGCCGCACGTGGACTTCGCCGTCGCCGCCGCGCTGTGCGGGATACCGCTTCTGGTCGTGTACGCGGCCGACCATCCGCGGCTGTTCGCCCGTACCCAGCATGCCGTGGTCACCTGCGACGCGGCGGTCACCGAGCCCGAGGCCGTCGACTCCTACCTCCGCGCGCACGTCGGGGAGCCGCTGTCGTGGAAGGTCCAGGAGGTCGACTTCGTACGGGATCTCGCCGTGCTCGACGTGCGCTACCGGGTACGGGGCGGGTCGGGCGCCATGCCCTCCCGTGCCCGCTCCGATACGGAGGGTACGGCCGGTTCGGCCCGTACGACGGCGGCGCACACCTCGGCCACGGGCAAGGACGGCGAGGGGCGTCTGAACGGGGCCACGGCATGAAGGGCCGGGGCGAACACCCGGCGTACGAGGGGCACTTGGCCCCGGAGCGCTCGACCTCGGAACGCCCGGCCGCCCGGGAGCACACACCACCGGCCCTGCGTGCCCTCGACCTCGCCTCGTCCGCCGCACATCCGGTACCGCTCGCCGAGGTCATGGCGCGCGCCTCGCTGCTGGCCCGCTTCGACCGGGTCCATCTCGTCCCGGCTCGTACGTTCGTGGACTTCGCGGCGCGGCTGACCGATCCGCGTGCGCCCGAGCCCTTCCGCGTGCTGTCCATCGACGGACTGCGCTGCTTCCGCTACCACTCCGTCTACTACGACACCGCGGGACTGCGGGCGTATCACGATCACCGGCAGGGCAGACGCCGGCGGTTCAAGATCCGTGAGCGGCGCTACGAGCACTCGGGCGAGCGGCAGTTCGAGGCGAAGCTCAAGGGGAGGAGGGGCGAGACCGTCAAGTACCGCACACCGCTTGCCGCTTCGGGCCCGGCGCTGGGCGAGGGCACGCGCCGGTTCCTCACGGGGACGCTGCGCTCCGCGTACGGCGTCGATCCACCGGAGGCGCTGATCCCGTCGCTGGTCACCGACTACGCACGGATCACCCTGGTCGCCGACGGCATGCGGGTCACATGCGACGCGGGCCTGGTCTGCCGGACGCCGACGGGGGCGCCGGGCGGAACCGGGGGTACGGGCGGTCGCGGAGGTCTCGGCGGCGGCCGCGAGGTGCACGGCGACGGTGAACTGGTCCTGGTCGAGACGAAGTCGACGGGACGGCTGACCGACGTCGACCGGCTGCTGCACCGCTACGGCATCCGCCCGGCCGAGTTCACCAAGTACGCGGCGCTGGCCGCGCTCAGCCCCGCGCTGGGCGGAAACCGCTGGCGGCGCGCGCTGCGCCAGGTCTTCCCCGGCCGGTAAGGAGCCGGGGACGGGGGCGGGTACGGTCCGGTCCGGCGTGACCGCGGTCCCGCGCAGACCGTACGAACCGGCGAACGTGAACTGCCGTGTGCGGCACCCCTGTTGGCCTCGGGCCCTCACACCGTCCCGAAGCGGCAGCGGACGCGAGCACCGCCCCATACGCCCTCGGCCGCGCCCAACTCCACGCCGCCGCCCGACTCCTCCGCGGTACGGCGGGCGATGTCGAGACCCAGGCCGGTCGACCCCGTACCGCTCTCGCCGCGCGCGGGCGCCTCCGCGTCGGGGAAGCCCGGACCGTCGTCCTCCACCGTCAGCACCCCGTCCGTGCCGACGGTCACCCGCAGCGCGACCCCCTCCGCGGTGTGGTCGAGCACGTTCCCGATCAGGGCGTCGAGCACCGCGCTCAGATCGTCGGCCGAGACCTTCACATAAACCGGTTCCGGGGGTATGGCCGCGGTGACCGTGCGGCTCTGGTCCTCCGCCAACGGCGTCCAGAACTCCGTGCGTTCACGTGCCACCGCCGCCAGGTCCGACTGCCGGCCGCCGGTCTCCGCGGCGGCCCGCCGCGCCGTGCGGATCACCTCGTCCACGCTGCGCTCCAGCGCGAGCACACCGGCCGCCACCCGCCGCGCGGCCTGGTCGTCGTGCAGCCCCTCCGCTTCGAGCCGCAGCGCCGCGACGGGTGTGCGCAGCCGGTGCGCGAGATCCGCCGCACGCTCCCGCTCAGCCCCCAGCAGCGCCCCGATCCGTTCGCCCAGTTCGTTCAACCGCGCCCCCACCAGGCGCAGTTCGTGCGGTCCGGAGGGCTCGGCCCGTGCCGTCAGATCGCCCGTCGCCAGCCGGTCGGCCACTCCGGCGAGCCGCCGTGTGCTCCGTACGAGATGGGCGGCCAGCCGGTCCGCGAAGGCGAGTCCGAGCAGGGTCAGCGCGGCGCCGAGCCCGCCGAGCGCCAGCCAGGACGGCAACACCCCCGCGCGCAACTGCTCTTGGCTGACGGCGACCCGTACGACCGTCGCTGTGCCCGCAGTTCCGGACGGGTCCCGGTTCCCGTCCCGGTCACGGCCCTGACCCTGCGGCGCGGCCGGAGCCGAGCCCAGCACCGGCACCATCACCACGCGTCCGCCGCCCTCCGGCGCATGCGTGAACGCCCGGCCCGTGCGCGCCAGCCGCAGCGCGGCACCGCTCGTCCGGTACGGGCGCGGCCCCAGCACCTCGCCGTCCGGCAGTACGACCGAAGTACGCGGCTCACCCCGGGAGTTGAGCCCGTCCAGCACACCGCGGACGACCCGCCGCGCATGCTCGGTGGCCGCCCCCGAGGCGCCCCCGTCCCCCGTCCCCTCCTCGTTCCCGGAACCGCCGAGCGCGCCGCCGACGACCGCCGCGACGGACTGGGCGCGCTCCACCGCGTCCGTCATCGCCTGGTCCTCGGCGTGGCTGCGGGCCAGCAGCCCCAGGGGTATCAGCAGCGCGGTGAGCACCAGCGCCGTGGTGACCCCGATCAGCAGCAGCAGTTGCCTACGCATCGCCGCCGCCCTCACCGGAACCGTCCGCGTCGCCCTCGTCGTCCGCCCTGCCCTCGTCCCCCGTGCCGTCGTCCCCCGTGCCGTCGTCGGGCGACGCCGTGCCGGGCGGTGCGAGCTTCACCCCGACCGTGCGTACGGTGTGCAGATAGCGCGGCTGCTGCGCCGTCTCGCCCAACTTCCGCCGCAGCCACGACAGATGGACGTCCACCGTCTTGTCGGCGCCGCCCAGCGGCTGCTGCCAGACCGCGGCGAGGATGTCGCGCCGGGAGACGACCTGCCCGGCCCGGCGGGCGAGATAGCACAGCAGGTCGAACTCCCGCGGCGTCAGCTCCAACGGCTCCCCGTCCAGCGTCACTTCGCGCGCGGACGGCGCGACGACCAGCTCCCCGACCCGGATCGGTCGCTCGGGCTCCGGCGGGGCGCCCGTCCCCAGCCGCCGCAGCACCGCCTTGACACGGGCGTCCAGTTCGCCGGAGCCGAACGGCTTGACGATGTAGTCGTCGGCCCCCTCCTCCAGCGCCATGACGATCTCCGGCTCGTCCTCGCGGGCGGTCGCGATGATCACCGGTACGTCGCTCACCGCCCGCAGCATCCGCAGCACCCGCGAACCGTCCACGTCGGGCAGCCCGAGGTCGAGCACGACGAGGTCCGGCCGGTGCGTGACCGCCTCCTCCAGCCCCTGCATGCCGGTCGACGCGGTCGCCACGGCGTGGCCGCGGTCGCGCAGCGCACGTACGAGCGCGCCGCGCAGTTGCGGATCGTCCTCGATGACCAGGAGATGGGGCACGTACGTCACGTTAGCCACCGTCCGCGCACCGGGCAGCAGGTGCGGCGCCCCTGCTCACGGACTTATACGGGCGCTAACCCGGCGTTAGGGCCGGGCCGGGCACACTTGCCGCATGAACGGTGCCGACCCGGAACGGACCGGTCCACTGCCGCCCGCGGAACCCTCTGTACGGCGATCCGTATGGCGATCCGTGTGGCGACGCCGCAGAGCGACCGCGGGCTGGGTCTGCGCGGTCGTGCTGGCCGCGCTGCTGGGCGTCTGGTCCTTCCAGTACGGCACGCCGGGCGCCCGGTACACACGTCACGAGCCCCTGGACGACGACCGCGTCCGGCGCGAACTGGCCGCGGAGCGCGGCTCCCAGCCGACCGCCGGGCCGACCGCCCGGCCGACCACTGGACCGACCACTGGGACGACCGCTCAGCCGACAACCGAGCCGGCCACCGGGCCGACCGCCGGAACGACGGACCCCGCCACGGCACCGGACGCACCGCGCACCGCGACGGTCCACTTCCCGGGGGACGTCGCCACGGCCACCGTCGAGTGCCGTCCCGACCACCTCGTACGGCTGCTGAACTGGAGCCCCTCGGACGGTTACAGCGCGGACGAGGTCGAATCGGGCCCGGCACGCGAAGTGACGGTCGAACTCGAACCGCCGGACGACGACGCCGACAGCCGTACGTTCGCGGTGCGCTGCCACGGTGGAGAGCCGGAGGTCGCCGTCTCCGCGGACGACGAGGACGACGACGACTGAACTCCCGCCCCTGCGCGCCGGGCGGCGGCGTCGTCGCGCCGGGAAATCACGTCGACAACGCCCTCCGCACTCGGCAGAGTGACCGCTCGTGACGAGCAGTGAGCTGTGGACCCGTGCGACCGCCGACCGCTACGACGCCGAGGAGACCGAGATGTCCTCGGCCGCCGTCCTCGGACCGACTCTCGACTTCCTCTCCGAACTCGCAGGAGACGGCCGGGCGTTGGAGTTCGCCATCGGCACGGGACGCGTGGGCGTGCCCCTCCGGGAACGCGGTGTGCCGGTGACGGGCATCGAGCTCTCCGCGCACATGGCCGCCGCGCTGCGGCGCAAGGCCGACGAGGAGACGCTGCCGGTCACCATCGGGGACATGGCGACGACCGTCGTGCCCGGCGAGTTCGCCCTCGTCTATCTCGTCTACAACACCATCAGCAATCTGCTCACGCAGGACGAACAGGTCGAGTGCTTCCGCAACGCCGCCCGTCATCTGCGGCCCGGCGGCCGTTTCGTCATCGAACTGGGCGTCCCGCCGCTGCGGTTCCTGCCGCCCGGCCAGGTCGCGGTGCCGTTCGACGTGTCCGACCGGCACGTCGGCTTCGACACCGTCGACCCGGTCGAACAGACCCTCGTCTCCCACCACTTCACCCGCGAGACCGACACCGCCCACTACCGCCGCGGCGCCTCCCGGCACCGCTACGCCTGGCCGGCGGAACTCGACCTGATGGCCCGCCTCGCCGGCCTCGCCCTGGAACGCCGCGTCGCCGACTGGGACGGCTCACCGTTCACCCAGGACTCCCTGAAGCACGTCTCGGTCTGGCGCAGACCGATGTGATCCCGGCCCCGGGCGCCGGGCCCGACCGTTTCTGACAGCGGCCACGAATCTGTGCCGTGAGCGACCTCGCGGGATTCTCGCCGCCGAGTCCCCACGTGGAGTGCCAATGTCTCTGCCGATCTGGGGAGTCGAGCAGATCTGCGCAGAGCATTCGAGGGCGGAGACTTCTCCCCGGATTTCTCTCTCTGCTTCCGTAAACGCGAGGGCGCTCGCTCGATCTGACGGGGCCGGTCTGGCCGAGAAAAACATTTTCCCGCCCGCCGGCCGTCCTGTAGATTGCCGTTCGGTCGTCGTCGTGCTCCACGGGGGGAGTTCTTTCGGACGGCCAAGGGGGAGGAAACATGAGCCGGCACGTCGACCCTTCTGCGGTGTACACGACGACTGCGGAGCCTTCGCCGGGCCCGTCTCCCGGCCCCACTCCGAGCCCCTCGCCGTCCCAACCGGACGACAGGAGCCCCGCCCCGGAACCGTCACCCTCACCGAACCCCAGCCCGACGCCGCCGGCGCCGTGGGGGTCCGATCCGGACGTCGGCGTCACCTCGTCGTTCCTGCGCAAGCGGGCCGACGACTGCGAGGTGGCGTCCGAGATCGTCCGAAAGACGCGAGGCGTGGCTGAGGACGCGAGCACGGGGTTGGCCCGCGCCGCGGACGGCTGGGATTTCATCAACAGCCTCGACGAGCTGGAGGGCCGCTGGGAGGCCCTGAACAAGTTCGTCGTGCAGCGGCTCGACCAGGCAGCGGAGAACTTCCGCCTCAGCGCGGACGCCTACGACGCGAACGAGACGCGCACGGCGTCCCAGTTCTCCTGATCAGGACCACCGCGCCGGGACGGAAAGGGGGACAAGAATGCCGAGTTTCACCGCACTTCTGCACCTCGATGTCGCAGGGCTCGAGACATTCGCCGACGAGTGGGCGACGGTCCACCGGAAGCTGAAGGAAGCCCGGACGGGGTTTCACGACGACGTGGTGAAACCTCTCCACGAGGATCATTGGCGGGGCAAGAGCGGCCGCACCGCTCAGGACTACTGCGACCGCGTCCAGTTGGATATCGACGCGCTGGACAAAGAGGTCAAGTCGCTGCGGAAATTCCTGGACACGGAGGCCGACGGCGCGACAGGCCGCGGCGGCGTGAAAGGGCTCGCGGGGTTGAAGCTGCGTGCGGAGAATCTTCAGCGCGACGCGACGGACGAAGGGATGAGGATCACCGACTCCGGAAAGGTCGAGTGGTCGGTGATGTACGACCCGGACGGCCCGGAAGGCTACAAGGTGCCCGACGAGCGGAGGAAGACGGCGAACGCGCTGGAGAAGCGGGTGCGGAAGCTGCTCGACGACGCCGCCGAAGACGACGACTGGCTGGAGAAAAGCCTCAAGGTGATCTTCGGTACCGTCGGCAACTTCGAGGCCGAGAACCGGAAGTTCGGCATCGTGGAGCCCACGGCCAAGGACCGGCAGGTCCACAACCAACTCAACAACGTCGCCTATTACTTCGCCACCATGAAGGGATGGCCGACGGCCGCCGGCCTGGTCAAGCACTACCTGGAGGGCACCGGAAAGCCCGTCGAGGTCGAACCGCAGCAGATGATGGACGACATCCCCGCCTTCCGGAAGGACGTCGACGACACGCTGGACGACGACGTCCGCAAACGCGGGGACGGGCCGTTCACCACCGAGTGGTCCTCTACGGCTCCCGATCCCGAAGACGGCGATCGCAGCACGGAGTGGTTCTACGCGCTCAACCACTTCCAGTACCGTCTCGTCGGGGAGAAGGAGGGCGACGAGATCAACTACCACGTCGAGGTGCAGAAGCGATACGACTGGGGCATCCCCAGCGAACACCGCGCCACGGTCTCCGGCGGCGGGCCGGGGCCCTTCGGAATGGATCTGGAGCAGGCGGACATCGCTCACCTCCACAGCTCCGGAATGGCGAGGGACTTCGACGTGTCCGGTTCCTCCGACGAAATGCGGGCCCACTCATGAAGGGCCGGCACACGGCGGACGGACAGAATCGACCGGGGTCGTCCGAAACCACCGGCCCGGGGTTCCCGGACGACGTGCGGAACGGGGACGGCGGCAGCGACGCGGGCCCCGGCCGCATCGCGAAGAAGGTGGCCCTCTACGCGGGACTCGCCGTCTGCGTCGCCTTCATCGCCTGGGTGGCCTGGGGGTTCTTCCAGTTCGACCACGACATCGACCATCCCCACCAGGGCGGCTTCTCCGGGTGGCAGTGCGACGCGGGCCGCGACTGCGGTTCCTGACGACCCTCCTCACAGGGCGTTCGCCCTGCCCCGTACGAGGCGGGACGGGCCAAGTCCTCACCCACCGCCGGGAGTTGATGTGCCTCCACGGCCACGATCACGGCCACGGCCTTGTGGGCGGCTTCCATAGGTGTTCCGCCAGCGGACTCGGTGAGCCCGGTCCCCCTGTCCGCTGCCGTTGATCTCGAAGAGATCCGTCAGCGGTGTGCCCTTGTTCCACAGCCCGAGGACGTCGCGGTGGACGGTGACGATGCCGTTGGCCAGCGCGTACGCGGTCGCCCGGTCGGTGAAGCGGCTCGTGGTGACGAACACGGCGACGTCCGCCGCGAAGTGCACACGGCTGCCGGCCAGTTCGCGCAGGTCACGGGGTGGTATGGACCGATAGGCCGCATAACGCTTGCACTGGACGACCATGCTCCGCCCGTCGGGCAGCCGCCCCCTGACATCGACTCCGTCGTCCCCGGCCCCGCCGACTCGCCGCACTTCACCGCAGCCGTCACGGCGGCACAACTCGGCGACGTGCTCTTCGAATTCCGTACCGGACATCCGGTCCACCTCGTCCAGAGTGCGATGCCCCGAGCGGACTTCGTCCTCACGTCGCCAGGCCTGATCCTTGCTCTTGAGTAAGCGGTCGGTGCGCCAGAGACGCCAGCCGACGACACCGACCAGGCCGGCAAGCACCGCGGCGACGACGTAGAGCCACACCGAACGAGTGTCACCGCCGGGCAATGCGAGCCGGAAGAACGTATCCGGACGCATTCGGACACAAGGGGGTGGTTCCAGAACGGCACTGCGTCGCCGTCTCGGAACGCCGCCAACGACGGTCCTGACGCTTCCAGTTGACCGAACGCCCGGAGCGATGCACCGCGTCGCGTGCCGCTGCCCCACGGCTATGGCCGGCCTGGGCACGCCCCGGACACTCAGTGCGGCCTGCCCCAAGCCGTCTCCGAGGCGCTCACTCAGGGAAAGGACCCGAACGGTGCCGTCGGTGCCGCGATGAGCGTCCGCAGCAGTACAACTCACGAAAAGCACGGGGCACTTGTTCCGCCGTGCGATAGCTGCCGAGCCCTGGCAAACCACTACCAGATGGAATTCCTGTCATGAGCACCAGTGGCCCCCTCCCGCCGCACGTCGCCGAAGTCCTGTCCGAGGCTGGCTGGACCCAGTCCTGGCGTGCCGACACGTCCCGGTGGCGGGACGCATTCGTCGACGACGGCGTGGACGCACACCCCGCGGCCCTCGAATTCCTGGAGAAGTTCGGCGGGTTGAGCGTGAGCATCTCGGGCCCGGGGATCACCTGCGCCCGCACTCCCTTCGCGTTCGATCCCGCGCTCTGCGACGGGGAGGGCGACCGCTTCGCCGACTGGAGCGCCGAACTCGGCGTTCGCCTCTTCCCGATCGGCGAACTGGACAACGGCCACTTCTTTCTCGGCATCGACGAGTACGGCGTGATCTATCTGGTCGCCGACTGGATCGCCCGCTTCGGAATGTGGCCGGAGGCGCTGGACGCGCTGGTCCGGGGAATCCAGCCCGAGACGGTCGCGGAGTAGCGCCTCGCCCGTAGACGGGCCGCTTCCAGCGCGGGGACCGGTCTCCTGTCAAGGGTGGCCATCTCCGCCAGGCTCCGACCAACGATCTCCGGGAGCGCTCCCGACATGCGTCAGGGCCGGTGTCATCTACCCGGACACCGGCCCTGAACTGCTACTTCCTCTGTCGGGGTGGCGGGATTTGAACCCACGACCTCTTCGTCCCGAATGAGGTCAACTCGCCTGTGTGGGCTGGTACTTGCGAGAACTTCGCAGGTGGGAGCCTTGGTTTGCGTTGGTCGCGGTCGGTCGCCGAGAGGTGTTGTCTGACGATCTTCGCCAGAGTTTCGCCAGACTGGACCATCGGCGCCAGACGGGCACGGACCAACCTGGACTACGGGAGTCTGCGTGTACCCAGACCAGGAATGAGACCAACACGAACCTGCTGCTGTCATCGGAGCTTCCGGGTGCGGTCGGGTTTCCCCTGTCGCTTGCGCTTGGGTTCGCAGCTGTTCCCGAGCCCTTGCCGTAGGCCCGAGGCGGTGCTCCAGACCGGGCGCCAGTCTCGAACCTGCCTGGACCCTGGCAAGGCCGCACAGGTCCCGAGGAAGCCCCACCGGCCTTGCGTCGTTGTGCGGGTGCGCGTCACCTCGCGGGTTTGAGCCTAATTCGGTCCCCGACCGGTACCCTCGCACCGCCTTTCTGTGACGTCTTGGGCGCTACCTGGCCCGGGTGTAGGACACGGTCGTCTCGGGGCAACTGCCGGCGAGCTGCTCGAGTGCCCTCTTCTCGCTGCGATCGATGGTGAGTGACCAGCGGAGCTTGGTGGAGAGCCAGTCGGGCCGTGTACCGACAGGTAGCGGGCTTCGAGGGCGGCAGCCACTCGGCGGGGTCGCGGTCGCCTTTGCTGCGGTTGGGGCCCAGGGATACGGCGACCAGGGAGCATTTGACGTCCCGGCCGTTGGCGTACCGTTCCCGCTTCTCAGCCGGCCGTAACCGTCCGGGCTGGGTTTACATGTGTTGCACCGTCTGGCTCTCCTATTGGCTCCCTGTGCCTCAGCGACTAGGGGGCTGCTTCACGAACTCTGCGACGCCGCTCGGGAGAGGACCACGACCTCATTCCGCATGCCGATGATGATGTCGTTGGAGAGCACAGCTACCGCGTCAGTGGGCAGGGGAAGCGTAATGGCCTCCGAGAGTCGATGGAGCACAAGGTCCCACAAGCGGACGCTCCCGTCGTTGCTGCCTCCGGTGACCGCATGAGCCCGACCGTCAATCACCGTGCAGGCAACAGCACTCACGGGACCGCGGTGACCGGTGAGCGTGGCGCGAAGCGAACCGTCCACGAGATCCCACACCCGGACTTCCCCGTCGCCGCTGCCGGTGACCGCATGAGCCCGACCGTCAATCACCGTGCAGGCAACAGCATCCACGGGACCGCGGTGACCGGTGAGCGTGGCGCGAAGCGAACCGTCCACGAGATCCCACACCCGGACTTCCCCGTTGCTGCCTCCGGTGACCGCATGAGCCCGACCGTCAATCACCGTGCAGGCAACAGCATCCACGGGACCGCGGTGACCGGTGAGCGTGGCGCGAAGCGAACCGTCCACGAGATCCCACACCCGGACTTCCCCGTTGCTGCCTCCGGTGACCGCATGAGCCCGACCGTCAATCACCGTGCAGGCAACAGCATCCACGGGACCGCGGTGACCGGTGAGCGTGGCGCGAAGCGAACCGTCCACGAGATCCCACACCCGGACTTCCCCGTTGCTGCCTCCGGTGACCGCATGAGCCCGACCGTCAATCACCGTGCAGGCAACAGCATCCACGGGACCGCGGTGACCGGTGAGCGTGGCGCGAAGCGAACCGTCCACGAGATCCCACACCCGGACTTCCCCGTTGCTGCCTCCGGTGACCGCATGAGCCCGACCGTCAATCACCGTGCAGGCAACAGCATCCACGGAACCGCGGGGACCGGTGAGCGTGGCGCGAAGCGAACCGTCCACGAGATCCCACACCCGGACCTCCCCGTCGTCGCTGCCGGTGACCGCATAAGCCCGACCACCAATCACCGTGCACGCAACAGCACGCACGATCCTGCGGTGACCTGTCAGGGTGGCGCGAAGCGAACCGTCCACGAGATCCCACACCCGGACGTCCTTGTCACGGCCTCCGGTGACCGCATAAGCCCGACCATCAATCACCGTGCACGCAACAGCATGGATCCAATCCGTGTGACCGATCAGCGTGAACCGGTCACTGCCGTCCACGAGATCCCACACCCGGACGTCCTCGTC
>NZ_LJGW01000146.1:0-19099 GCF_001751255.1 Streptomyces nanshensis
CATGCCGGGGGCGCAGCTCTCCGCGAGCCGCGCCCGCTCCGGCGGCGGCAGCGCGGCGGAGGCGCCCCGGCGGGCTCCGTCGAGCAGCGCGCTCGCGGACTTCAGCCAGGCGGGGTGCGGCTCGACGCCAATGTGCCGGGCCAGCGCGGTCAGTTCGGGCTCGGGTGCGTCGAGCAGGTCCTCGTACGAGAGCGAGGCGCGCAACTCGGCGGGGACGTCCGCGAGATGCGCCAGCCCCTCGGTGATCATCCCGCTCCACAGTGCGCCGAAGCGTTCCACGGGCACGGGCCGCTCCAGCACGCCCCGCAGGTCGAAGCCGTCGTCGGCCGTCAACTCGCCCAGGGCGGCGGCGATTTCCTGCTCCTCCGACCCCTCCTCGGCCTGTGCCGCCGTCCGCAGCAGCCGGAAGCCGGCGTGGCGGCTCATCGAGAGCGCGCAGTCGGGGCCGTCCCGGTACAGATGGACGAAGCGCGCCTCGGGGAACGCGGCGCGCAGCCGCGGCACCGACCCGAGCGAGAACCCCGACCGCTCGACCACGGCCCGCAACGGCCCTTCTCCGCCGGTGTGTTCGGCCTCGGTGTGTTCAGCCTCTGCGCGTCCGGCCTCGATGTGTGCGGCGAGGGCCGCGAAGAGCGCGCGGTAGTGCTCGGCGACGGGCGCACGTCCCCGTCCGGCCAACACCGGTTCCAGGGCGTCGAAGAGCGCGTCCGGCTCGTCCGTGAGATGCGGCAGGGTCGTCAGACAGAGCGCGGGTATCCCGCCGCCGGTCGCGGAGAACCGCCCGCCCGCGACGCCCGGGTAGAGATGCTCCGGCAGCGGCGCGCCCTCCCGGACCATCCGGTCGGCGAACGGCCGTGAGGAGGCGAGCAACTGCCAGAACTCCCCGCCCGTCAGCGGCTGTTCGGGCAGTGCGCCCGGTTCCACGGACGCGATCAGCTCGCTGACGCTGAGCACCTCCGGATGCAGCCGCAGGACGCGGGAGAGCGCGGTGGACCCGCACCGTCCCGTCCCGACGACGAAGGTCAGTGTCCGTGCCCGTTCCGCCATGTCCCGTCCGTTCGTCTCATCCATACCGCCGCATGTGCTGCCCGTCCTCGCCCGTCTACGGCACGAAGTCGACGCTCACCGGCGCGTGATCGCTCCACCGCTCGTCGTGCGTGGCGGCCCGTTCCACGACGGCCTTCACCGCGCGCTCGGCCAGACGCGGCGTCGCGAAGAGGTAATCGATGCGCCAGCCCGAGTCGTTGTCGAAGGCACGTCCCCGGTACGACCACCACGAGTACGGCCCCGCCACGTCCGGGTGCAGCGTCCTGACCACGTCCGTGTAGCCGCCGTCGGCCGGGTCGAGGACCCGCGAGAGCCACTCCCGTTCCTCTGGCAGAAAGCCCGAAGAGCGGCGGTTGCCACGCCAGTTCTTGAGGTCCGCCTCCTGGTGCGCGATGTTCCAGTCGCCGCACACCAGCACCTCGCGGCCGTCCGCCGCGGCACGCTCGCGCAACTCCCGCAGATACGGCAGGAACGCGGCCATGAAGCGTTCCTTCTGCGCCTGCCGTTCGGTGCCGACGTCGCCGGAGGGCAGATACAGACTGGCGACGGTCAGCCCCGGGAGATCCACCTCGGCGTAGCGGCCCGCGTCCTCGAACTCCTCGGCGCCGAAGCCGATTCGGACGCGTTCGGGTTCACGCCGCGTGAGCAGTGCCACGCCCGCGCGTCCCTTCGCGGCGGCCGGCGCGTACACCGTGTGCCAGCCGTCGGGCGCCCGTACGTCGGCGTCGAGCTGATGCGGCTCGGCGCGCACCTCCTGCAGGCAGACCACGTCCGCGTCGGTGTCCGCGAGCCACTCGCGGTAGCCCTTCCTGGCGGCCGCACGCAGCCCGTTCACGTTGATCGTCGTCACCTTCGGCATTCCGGTCACCTTACGATGCGTACATGCGATTCGTCCGTGTGCCCTACGACCACCCCGACGCGTTGAAGCTGAACGACACCGTCCAGCAGGAGTACGCGGAGCGCTACGGCGACGACGGCGACATGACCCCGCTCGACCCCGCCATGTTCGAACCGCCGCACGGGCTCTATCTGTTGGTCTACGACGAGGACGACTGCCCCGTGGCGACGGGCGGTTGGCGCACCCAGAACCGCAACGCCGAGGGATACGCGGACGGGGACGCCGAGATCAAGCGCATGTTCGTCGTCCGGGAGGCGCGGGGCCGGGGTATCGCCCGGCAGGTGCTGGCCCGGCTGGAGGACGACGCGAGGGCGGCGGGGCGGACGCGGATGGTGCTGGAGACGGGCACGATGCAGCCGGAGGCGATCGGGCTGTATGTCTCCTCGGGCTACGAGGCGACGGCGAAGTTCGGGCTGTACCGGTTCGAACCGCAGAGCCGCTGCTACGCGAAGAAGTTGTAGGGCGTTGTGAGGGGTTACGAGCGGGTGTGAGCCTGCCCGCTTCCGTCGTCCTCGCCTCCGCGAATCGCGGCTCCGGGTATATGAGGCCATGACGTCGCCGACACTCATGTCGAGATGCGCGGTGGGTGGTTGGCCGCCTATGGCTCCGTGGGTCGGTGGGAGTTGTGGCGCATGTTCCACACGGCCAGGGCTGGGCCTGTGACGAGCGCAGTGAGCGGCATCGCCGACGGGCCCGGGCTGTTCGATCCGGGCGTGAGTGCTTAGCTGGCCGGGCCGCCGACGAGGACCGACCAGCCGGCGTCGACCCGCATAGTCGTGCCGGTGGCCGCGCGGAGCGCGGGGTCGGCAGCCACTGCTACCGCGGCGGCGATGTCTTCGGGCTCAAGCATCCGGCCCAGCACGGACTCTTGGGCGAGGACGGCGCTGCGCTCGCTGGTCAGGATTTCGGCGGTGGCCGGCGTCCGGATGGCGCCAGGAGCGACGACGAGCACGCTGACGCCGTCGCACGCGCTCTCCGCAGCGACGTGGCGGGCGAAGGTGGCCAGCGCGGACTTCGCCGTACCGTGCGCAAGCCGGCCTTCGCCGACGTAGTCCGCTGCGGTGCTGCCGATGTAGACGATCCGACCCCCGCGCTGCGCTCGCATCGGTTCGAGGACGCGTTTGGTGATGTGGAAGGCACCGGCAAGCTCACCGGTGACCTTGGCCGCGAAGGCCGTCCACGACAGGTCGGCCAGCGCGGCGAACGGGGGCGGAGCGGTATTGGCGTTGACGACGACCGTGTCGATCCGCCCGTGGGTGGTGAGGATTTCGGTCACCAGCCCGTCGACGGCGGACGGGTCGGTGACGTCCGCCCTGACGCTCGACGCGCTGCCGCCGGATGCCTCGATGTCACGCACGACTTCGGCCGCGTTGGCGGCACCGGTGCGGTAGTCGACGATCACATGGTGCCCGCGCGTTCCGAGTCGCCGCGCGATGGACGCCCCCAGGCCACGGGCGGCGCCGGTAACGAGTGTGATCTGTGGCACGCTTCCTCCCAAGTCGTGAGCAGGTCACTAACCTATGGAGAGCGCAGGTGCGGCGGAAGGCGCTCACTACGCGGTGCGATGCTCACCCGGTGGTGAGCGCGCAGTCCCGGAGCCTGGGAGGGGTGTCATGAGTGACGTGTTCCACAAGGACTGCCCGGCGCGCGAGGTACTGGGGCACCTCGCCGGCCGGTGGACGATCCTGGTCCTCACAGCGCTGCTGGCCGAACCGCGCCGCTACCACGAGCTACGCACGGCGGTAGCGGGAATCAGCGACAAGAGCCTCGCGGCCACGCTCCGGTCACTTCAGCAGGACGGCCTGGTGCACCGCCGGGTCGACACGGGACAGCCGCCACCGGTGACGTATTCGGTCACCGAGCTGGGCCGCGGCGCGGCAGCGGCGCTCGACCCGCTGCTGCAATGGATCCGTGCCAACGCGACGGAGATCGAAGCACGTCGTGAGACGTGACCGAAGCGTCGGACGCCGTCGGGGTGGCCGCGACCGACAACTCCCTTCACCGACAACTCCCGTTCGCTGCACTCGGGTTCAGCCGGATTCATCGCGCTCGGGTTCAGCCGGATTCATCGCGCTCGGGTTCAGCCGGATTCATCGCGGCTGAGGCGGCAGTGCAGTTCCCCACGCAAGCGTCCCCAAGCGTCAACAACGTCCTGACCCGCGACAACGAGGCGGATGTCGTCTGCTGTCTCGTGAACTGCACGTGTGCGCACCGTTGTTGGCGCGGGCCGTTCTCCCGCGCATACTCCGAGACCGCCGCACCCTGACCGTCGACGAGTCGACCGGCAGTCGACGAGTGACAGCCGACCGGATGGAGCTGATGGAACAGATGACGTCGCACGCGGTTTCCGCCGCAGCCGCCGGGACGTGGACGCTCGGCGACCTCACGGTCAACCGGATCGGCTTCGGCGCCATGCGCCTGACCGGCAGCGCCGCCTTCCACCAGGGCACCCCCAGCGACCGCGGCCGGGCGATCGCCACGCTCCGCCGCGCGGTCGAACTCGGCGTCAACCACATCGACACCGCGGCCTTCTACTTCTCCCGGCTGCGCTCCGCGAACGAACTGATCAACTCGGCCCTGGCGCCGTACGCGGACGACCTCGTCATCGCCACCAAGGTCGGCCCGGCCAGGGACGCCGACGGCGAGTGGAGCACATCGGCACGGCCCGACCGACTGCGCGGCCAGGTGGAGGAGAATCTGCGCCAACTCGGCCGGGATCACCTCGACTTGGTCAACTTGCGCCTCATGGGCCAGGATTCGGCAAGCGAGCACTTCGGGGCGCTCGCCGAGCTGCGCGACGCCGGACTCGTCCGGCACCTCGGCATCTCCGCCGCCCGTCCCGAACACCTCGCCGAGGCCCGGGAGATCGCACCGGTGGTCTGCGTCCAGAACCGCTACGGCCTCGACGCGCGCGGCGGGGACGAGATGCTCCGGACGTGCGCGGCGCACGGCATCGCGTTCGTACCGTTCTTCTCCATCGCCGGCGAGGGACGTGAGGCAGGAACCGTCCGGGCCGAGCACGACCACGTCCGCACCGTGGCCCGCGCACACGGTGTCTCGCCCGCACAGGTCCGTCTGGCGTGGATCCTTCAGCAGGGCGCGCACGTGCTGGCCATCCCGGGGACGGGCAACCCGGACCATCTGGTCGACAACGTGGCGGCGGGCGCGCTCCGGCTCACGGCAGAGGAACTCGCGCTGCTCGATGCGATCGGCGAGTCAGCGTCCTGATGCCGGCCGCACCGGCCTATTCCCCACCGTGCGAGGGGAGTTGACCGTCACCGGGCCGGTCCGCGACGGACGGACCGGGGAACGCGGGGCCGCCGTAGCTAGGGTCGGGCGGGCCGAACGAACCGAGACGCGGGGGCGGAGCGCCGGGACCGGGGCCTCCCCGAGCAGGGGCCGCGCCGCCGCCGAGCCAGGACGACTCGGCACCGTCCGTGCCGGGAGTGTCCGGAGGGGGAGCGGGCGCCGGGGCCGGCGGGCCCAGTTCGTACGCCTCCGGGCCCGCCCCGTCCGCGGCTCCGTCCGGACCGGCTCCGTCCGCCGCCCCCGTACCGCCGTACGACGCGTCCCCGTACGCCGCGTCTCCGTACCCCGCGTCTCCGTACTCCGCGCTCCAGTCCTCCGCCCCGCCCGCAGCCGGAGACGGCCACACCACGCCTCCGCCTCCACCCCCGCCCGCGCCGGCGTCCCGCTCCCGCGCGAGCTCCGCCGCCGCAGCGATCCCGTACTCCTCCACCGACACCGCCCGCATGCCCGACGCGCCCTGCTCCTCCGCGAGTTGAGCCGTCAGCATGCGTCCCGGCGGCAGTTCGACGCAGCACGTCACGTCCGCCTCCGCCAGCCTGGCCGTCACCTGCGCCCACTGCACGGGCCGGGCCACCGACCAGGCCAGATCGTCGAAGACCGCGTTCGTCTCGCCGCGCAGGCTCCGTCCCTGCAACCCGCCGACGTACGGCACCGACTGCGGACGCCGTTTGACCGTCGCCAGATGCTGCGCGAGCCGGATCGCGACGTCGTTCTCCGTCTCGTCCGTGCTGCCCGCGCCGTCCAGGAGTTCGCCCCGCAGACGTACGGCACGCAGCGCCTCCTCGAAGGTCAGCACGCCCGCGAGCACCGCCGCCGCATAGCCCCCGGTGTCGTGCCCGGCGACGTACGCCGGCTGCACCCCCTCGTCCTCGATCAGCGCCCGCGCCCCGGCGACGCCCGCGATCAGCAGCGCCAAGTGGCTGGCCACGGAGGAGAGTTCGAGGGCCTGCGGCGAGTCGAGTTCGGCGATGCCGTCCGCGTACTCCCTGCCCGAGCCGTCACCGCCACCGCCACCGCCGCCCGTGCGGGACGCGAGCTGCCGGAGCGCGATGTCCGCCTCCGCCAGTACGGTCGCGGACGCCGCGGTGTCGGGCAACCGGTGCAGCATGCCGGGGCGTTGCGACCCCCGGCCCGGGAAGAGGAACGCGATGCTCATGGGGTCAGCCTGGCGCGCACCGCACCCCCGGCGCCAATCCTCTGCCGCACCCTCCGCCCTCGAACTCGCTTGCCCAGTACGGCGCGACGCGCCGGCGTCGCCCCCGCCGGCCGCCCCGGTTCCGCCCCGGCGCCGGTCCGCCCGTGTGAGGCTGACCCCATGCCCCCGTCCGCGAACGGCCCGCACCCACTGCTGCGGTACTTCCTCGACGCCGCCGACGGACGCTTCCCGCCCGCCGACGGCGAGGTGACCGTGCTCGGCCCGCTCCCCCGCGGCCTGGAGTGCTCGGTCGCCTTCACCGGGCACGCCGTCATCGCCACGTCCCTGCCCGCCGACGACGTACGGGCGCTGGGTCCGGACGGCTACGGCGGCTCGCTCTCGCCCGGCGTGCTGCGGGGGCTCGCGGGGGCGCGGGGCACGGTCGGCTGCGTCGACGCCACGCTCACCGCCCGCGGCACCGGCGGCACGCCCCGGCTCCCCGAACAGACGGGGCTCGACGGCCATCCACGCGTCCGACTGGCGCGTGAACTGCGCACGGACGTACGGACGTTCGGCGACGAACGCGGCTTCGTCACCCTCGCCGAGGGGCTCGCGGGACGCCGTGAGCTGAGCACGGAGCTGCACGATCCACCGCGTACGGCGGGCCGCGGCACGGGCCGCTCCCTGCTCCGCGACGCCCTCTCCCTCGTACCGGAGGGCGAGCCCGTCTTCGCCGCCGTCTCACCGGGCAACGCCCGCTCCCTGCGCGCCTTCCTGGCGGCGGGCTTCACACCAGTGGGCAGCGAGTCGGTCCTCCGGCCGAGGCGCGAGGGGTTCCCGAGCGAGCCCGCGGAGGCGGCGAAGGCCGCCGAGATCGGCGCGGACGCGGACGCAGGTGACGCAGACGGTGGCCCGGACGCGGACGGGGCGCGCCTGCGCCCGTCCGGTCTCGCGGCGCTGCGCCGCAGA
This sequence comes from Streptomyces nanshensis, assembly GCF_001751255.1. GTDB lineage: Bacteria > Actinomycetota > Actinomycetes > Streptomycetales > Streptomycetaceae > Streptomyces > Streptomyces nanshensis_A. Next base: position 7,359 of record NZ_LJGW01000146.1, read on the forward strand.
GCGCTGCACGTCCACGACCTCTACGACCGGCTCAACCTCCGCCTGCGCGGGCGTACATGGACGCGGGAGGAGTTCATGCTCGGTTTCACCGGCGACGTCGGGGACCTCGCGAAGCTCGTCATGGCGGCGGAGGGCGCGCGCGAAGTACCGGGCGGGCGGGCCGCGTTGGAGCACGAACTCGCCGACTGCCTGTGGTCCGTGCTGATCCTCGCCCACCACTACGGCATCGGCCTCGAAGCGGCGTTCCACCGCACGATGGACGAGCTGGACGCGGCGATCGGCGCCCAGCTCAACGACGCAGACGCGTCCCGTCCGCCCCGCGAGGACGCCCGTCAGGAGCCCGCCCCATGACGGCGGCCCGCCGTCCCGTGGACCTCGCCGCGTACGAGGCCCGCGCGCGCCAAGGGCCCTGCTTCGTCTGCGCGTTCGTGGCGGGCGACCCGGAGTACGGGCATGTGACGCTGCACGAGGACGAGGAGCACGTCGCCTTCCTCGACCGCTACCCCACCCTCCCGGGCAAGATCCTCGTCGCCCCCAAGCCGCACGTGGAGCACGTCGTACGCGATCTCGACGAGGCCGCCTACACCCGTCTGCCGGCGTACGTACGTCTCGTGGCCCTGGCCATGGAGGACGTGCTGGCGCCGGAGCGTACGTATCTGCTGTCGCTCGGCAGCGCTCAGGGCAACGCTCATCTGCACTGGCACATCGCCGGGCTTCCGGCCGAAGTCCCGTACGAGCGGCAGCAGTTCCACGCGCTGATGTCGGAGAACGGTGTGCTCACACCGCCCCCGGACGCCTCGGACCCGCTCGCGGCGAGGCTGCGTGAGGCGTGCGTCGCACGGTTCGGCGGACGGCCCCCGTGGCCCGATCGCCCTCTGTGACAGGAGAGCTTCCTGTGCTTCCATCGCTGTCATGACCATGAACCGGCGTCATCTCCTCAGAGGCGCGGCCGCGCTCCCCCTCGCCACCCTCCTCGCCGGTGCCACGGCCGCCGGCGTCCACGCGTCCCCGCCCCGTACGGCGGACCGCGCCGCCCCGGACGCCTGGATGGCTCAGCTCCCCGACGGCGCCGCCCTGCACGAGCTGACGATCCCCGGTACACACGACTCCGGCGCCCGTCACGGCGGGCCGTGGACGGAGTGCCAGAACACCTCCATCCCCGAACAACTCGCCACCGGCATCCGCTTCCTGGACGTGCGCTGCCGTCTCTTCGAGGGCTCGTTCACGATCCACCACGGCCCGTCCTACCAGCACCTCAACTTCGACGACGTCCTCACCGGCTGCCGCGACTTCCTCGCCGCGCACCCGTCCGAGACGGTGCTGATGCGGGTCAAGCAGGAGTACTCGGAGGAGAGCGCCGAGCAGTTCCGGCTCGTCTTCGAGGACTATCTCGACCCGCGCGGCTGGCGCTCCCTCTTCCGACTGAACGCCACGCTACCGGAGTTGGGCGACGCGCGAGGCAAGGTCGTACTGCTCGGCGACTCCGACGGACTGCCCGGCGTGCGCTACGGCGACGAGGAGCTCTTCGACATCCAGGACGACTACGAGGCCGAGCCGGAGTCCAAGTACCCCAAGATCGAGGAGCACTTCCGCAAGGCCGTCTCCCAACCGGGCAAGCTGTACGTCAACTTCGTCAGCACGGCCGCGCTGCTCCCGCCCCGCTCGAACGCCGACCGCCTCAATCCGCGCGTCCGCGACCTTCTCGACGCCTCCGAGAACGCGGACTGGCGCGGACTGGGCATCGTGCCGATGGACTTCCCGAACGAACACGGCCTGACGGACGCCCTGTTGCGGCACCAGCCCACCGCGGCCGGGACCGCCCGGCGCGCCCGGTGACCAACTCCGTCCCCTGAGCGCGCACTTCACGCACAGCCTCACGCGCTACACGCGAACGCGCGGGTACGTCCGTACCGTCCGTACGTCCGACTCGCCGTGCCTCACGTCCGCGTGAAGCCCTCTTCGCGCTCCACCTCCAGATTCACGAACCGCGGCTCGTTGACGCAGAGTTTGCGCATCTGGTCGGCGATCTGCTGTGTCTCGGGAAGCTGGCTGTTCTCCATCGCCTTCTGGTACGAGGGGAATTCGACGATGTCCACGAAGTGGCCCGGCTGTTCCCGGTCCTGCGCGTGCAGTTCGCGCATGACCGTCCGCTTGCCCTTCGTGGTCTTCATCCACTGATCGAAGACGGCGTCCAGTTCCTGTGCGCGGTTCGTCTCGTACTCGATGAGCTGAACGAAAGTCATGGCGGATCTCCTGTCTCCTTCTCTCCCGGCGGTTGTCGGGGCCCTCGCCGCTCACACGCTCAGCGGCACCGGATGCACCTCGTCGACGCCCTGCCCGGCACGCTCGTGCGCGCGCCGCACCGCCTGCGCGGAGGGCGCCTCGGACAGACAGAAGACCGTCCCGGACTCCGGGTCGGCCCATGCGTGCTCGAAGTGCACGCCCTCGGCGTGCGCGGCGGCCAGATCGGCCCGGTGTACGTCGTCGAGCTGCTCCGCCGTGATGCCGTGCATCCCGTAGTGGACGTCCATGAACCTCGGCACAGCTCCACCTCCCGGCGGTCGCGGCGTACGCCCCCGCTGCCTCCCATGGTGCTACCGATGCGCAAAACCCCCAAACCGTCCCGTAACGCCCGTACGGCACCGGCCTGTGCACGGGCCGTCGGTAACCCTTCACACCCATGACAATTTCGGCCCCCCACGGCAGGCGCGACTTAGAGTCGGGGAGCCTTCTCCGTTCCAGGGAGCGCTGATGAGAGACCAGTTGTCACCGGCACGGGCCGACAGCACCCAGCGGCGCTACGAGGGGGCGCCACTGGGGGCCCCGTCGCGTCGCCTGCCCCGGTCCGCCGCGCCCGCGGTCCTGGTGGCCGCCGCCGCGCTGCTGCTCGCCGGATGCGGCGGCGACTCGAGCACCGCGTCCGTGGCGAAGTCCTCCAAGCCCCCGACGGTGGAGAAGCTGGCGTCCGCCCTGAAGTGCAAGGCGGAGATCCAGAAGAAGGTCGAGGACTACCGCCTCGGAGTCTGCAAGGCGGACAAGACCCCGTACACCTTCGTCACGTTCAAGGACAACCGGGCCAAGCGCGGCTGGCTCGACTACTCGAAGGACTACGGCGGTACGTATCTCGTCGGCTCCCGCTGGCTGGTGGTGACGGACGAGCCCTCGAAGCTGGGCCCGATCCAGGCGCAGTGGGGCGGCACGGTCGAACGCGGCAGGAGCCACGGCGGCCACGGCCGCTCGTGACCCCGGGCCTCTCGTCCGCGCTAGCGTGACGGCGTGACGCTGTTCATCTCCCGCGAGGGGCCGGGCCTCGCCGAACTGGCCCGGCAGGCGCTGTCGTCCACGCAGCGCGGCTACGACCTGCTCGCCCCGAAGTTCGACGCCACCCCGTTCCGTACGCCCGACGCCGTCCTGGACGCCACCGCCCACGCGCTGCGCCCGCTCGGCCCGTTCGGGGCGGGGCTCGACGTGTGCTGCGGCACCGGCGCCGGCGTCGAACGGGTGCTGCGGCGCGTGTGCACGGAACGCGTCACCGGGGTCGACTTCAGCGCGGGCATGCTCGCCGAGGCCCGCCGGGCGGTGCCGGACGCGGAGTGGGTACGCGCCGACGCCCGCGCGCTGCCGTTTCGCGACGCCTTCGAACTGGCGGTCAGCTTCGGCGCGTTCGGGCACTTCCTGCCGGACGAACGCCCCGCGCTCTTCGCGCGGGTCCACGACGCGCTGCGCCCCGGCGGGCTGTTCGCCTTCCCCGTCGCGGCGCCGCCGCGCGTGGGTTCACTCCAGTACTGGACGCTGTGGGGCTTCGACGCCGCGATGCGCGTACGCAACGCGCTCCGGCGCCCCCAATTCGTCATGTACTACCGGACGTTCCGCCTCCCCGACGTCCGCCGCGACCTCGCCGCTGCGGGCTTCACGGTCTCCACCCTCCCCCTCGATCCCCTCGATCCCCTCGGCCGGGCCGGCCGCCTCCCGGACGGCACGCCCCGCTGCCGCCTGGTCCTGGCGCGCCGCGCGGCCTGACCCTGCCCGACTCCGACTGCCCCCGGCGGTACGGCAGTTCGGCCCGCCGCGCCACGACGAAGTCCCCGCCGGATTCCCGACGGGGACTTCGATGTCCTGTGTCCTGCACCACCGTTGGTCAGTCGAGGTGCCAGCGGTCCGTGAGCTCTCCCGCCTGGTGCGGGGCCACGGTGACGCCGTACGCCTGGCTCTCCACGAGATGCCCGGTGGACTTCAGATTGCTCCCGGGCTCCTTGACCGGACTGATCGTGAACGTGGCCCCTCCGGCGCGCCGTACGATCCAGTCCTGCGCGGCCTTTCCGTTACACGGCTGGGAGTACGCGGTCTTCTCACCCCAGCCCGCGGGATAAAAGGGAGCGGCCACGGGCTGATAGGTCAGACATCCGCCCTGGCTGTCATTTGCCCGTTCCCGGTAGATGGTGTAAACACCGTCGCGATCCCGGCTGAACCGCCACTGCGTCTCCAGTCCCCTCCATGTCTGGGGATCTCCGATGAAGGCCGCATAGCCGTTCGCTCCGTACCAGGTGGACAAGTGATAACCGGTGCCCGCGTGCACGAGATGCCCGGTGGCCTCGTCCGCCGACCGGCTGCCGCTGCCCGCGGAGGCCGGAGCAGCGGCCCCCAGGACACCGCCCAGCGCGGCCAGTACGGCGGCCGTCTTCAGCACGGCCCTTTTCTTGGAATGTGCGGGGGTACGAATGTCCATCTCCGTTCGTGAAGCCGGTCTACGCATTCCCGTAGTGCCGCACGGTGGAAAACCACGGCAATGTGCCGGTGGAACACCGCGGACGCCCGGGAACAACTGCCGCTCACATTACGCAGATCGGCGCCCTGAACGACGGCGCCTACCATGAACGAGTGAATTAGAATGACGGACCGATTTTCGTGAATCGGCCCCACCGCACACCGGACCCGACAGCATTCCCGGACACCGATCCTCGGCCCTCCCGGGCCCGGACCCGGGGAGACCGCGCGACCGCGACAACACCCCGAACTCTCCGACGAGGACCCGGAGTTGACCACTGGCGGCACCGGCCGCCGTCCGACGCCGGACGATCAAGGACAGTCACCCCAGCCGCTGCCCCGCACAGCACGACGAAGCCCCCGTCGGATCTCCGACGGGGGCTCGATCTGCGGTGGACCTGAGGGGATTTGAACCCCTGACCCTCTCGTTGCGAACGAGATGCGCTACCGGACTGCGCCACAGGCCCTTGCGACGGATGAAACCTTAGCATCCCCGCCGGGCCGGGCGGTAATCGGTTCCGGCCCTGGTCATCGCCGCGCGGGGCGGGATGACCGGCCCGGGACGGCGCCCCCGTACGCACCGGATGCACCGGAGGAGGGGCCGCCGTCCCGGGCCCGCGTTCGTCACGCGCCGTCGCCGCTCACTCGTTGGCGGCGCGGGGGCGCTCCTCGCCCTCGTACTGGTCGAAGAGCGGCGTCTGGCGCCGTCCCCGGCCGCGGCGGGTGCCGGAGGAGGGCTCCTCGTCCTCCTCCGGGGCGGAGCCCGAGGGGNGCCCGAGCCCCCGGACGAGGCTGCCGGCGGCTCACCGCTCGCGCTGCTGGAGCGGGCGGAGCTCCACGTGCCGGGCGCCTCCAGGTCGACTCCGCGCGTGCTGCGCGGGGCGACGGGAGCGCTGACGTACGTCGGCAGCGGCACCGGCACCGGGTCCCAGCCGTCGGCGGGCTCGCGGCCTCCGTGGCGCTGCTGGTCGACCCACTCCGCGTGGTCGGTCTGCTCGACGAGCGCACGGCGGTCGGCCGCCGCGGGCTCNACGTGCCCGGGGAGCGGACCGTGGTACGCCTCGGTCTCCGCGTCGCCCGCACCGGCGGCCCCACCGACGTCCGCGCCGTCCTCGCCGCGCTCCGCGGACCGCTGCTCGCCGGCAGCGGGCGCGGCTTCCGTGCGGCGCTTGTCCATGGCGGCGGCGAAGCGGCGGCGCTCCTGCACCCGCAGATGCACGATGTACGCGCTCAGCAGCAGCCCCGGGCCCGCCGGGGCCCACAGGAACGCGAGTCCGCCGACGGCGGCGACGATCGTGCCCGCCGTGAAGGCGAGGAAGAGCACCATCGTCGTACGGCGGCGCCGGGCGAGGACCTTGGCCCGCTTGCTCTTCTGCCGTGCCTTGTCGCGTTCCGCCGTGGACCGCTCGGACGCGGTGCGCTCCGCGTCCTCGCGTTCCGCCGGCTGCTGCCCGTGCGCGTCCCGCGCCAAGTCGCCGGAGTCGTCCGGGGCTTGTGCGTCCGCCGCCCCGGCCGCGCCCGAGTCGCCCGCGGCGCCGAGGACTTCGGTGGGTACGCCCGCGTTCTCCGCGCCCACCATGGTCTTGGGGTCGGCGTAGGCCCGTACGTCCACCGAGTCGTCCGCGGAGAGCCCGGCGGCGTGCACGCCGCCGTCCGCGGCGTCGTGTTCGGAGGTACGGCCTGCGGCGTCGGGAGCCGCGAACTCGCCCTGTTCCTCGGGGGCTTCGCCGTCGCGGCGTTCGCTCTCCCGCGCATAGCGCCGTTCCATCGCCGCCTTGCCGGACAGCAGACGGATGGCGGTGCTGAAGCGTTCCGTCGGACGGGATTCGTTCAGCTCGTCCTGCCTGCGGAGCCACATCGGCACCAAGTAGGCAGCCCAGGCCCCGACGATGACTGCGTAGATGAGGCCACTGCTGTTCACCCTCACACGGTAGAGGGGTTCCGCCGCACCCATCTGCCAAATTCCGCGGTGTGTCGCATGATCCGGCTGATCTCTCCAGGTTTTTCACCGCTGTTGGGCCGTAAACGCGCCTCGGTCAATTTCCGTACGGCGGGCGGAGGTTCAGCGGCGGCACAGAAATATCGAACGTCTATTTTATTTTTCGGGAGGTGCCGGGAGCGGTGTGATGCCAGCGGGTGAGCAGCCCTTCGGGGACTTCCTCGGTGGTCAGGGCGTAGACGAGATGGTCGCGCCAGGCGCCGTCGATATGCAGGTACCGGGGTCTCAACCCCTCTTCGCGGAAGCCGAGTTTCTCCACCACACGACGGCTCGGCGCGTTCTCCGGGCGGATGCAGATCTCGATGCGGTGCAGTCCGACCGTACGGAAACAGTGGTCCGTCGCGAGCGCCACGGCGGTCGGCATCACGCCGCGTCCGGCGACCGCGCGGTCGACCCAATAACCGATATGGCCCGAGCACATCGAGCCCCAGGTGATTCCCGCGACCGTCAACTGGCCCGCCAGACGGCCCTGATACTCCACGACGAACGGCAGCATGCGGCCGCCCTGCGCCTCGGCGCGCAGATGCCGGACCATCTGCCGGTACGAGGGGCGGCTGGGCGGCGTGAGTCCCGGCGGGGCCGGCGGAATGGTGGCCTCCCAGGGGCGCAGCCATTCGCGGTTGCGCTGGTTCACCTCGCGCCAGGCACGCTGGTCGCGCAGCTTTATGGGACGGAGGGTGATCGCACCGTCCGTCAGCACGATCGGCCAGGACGCGTTCAGTTGAGGTCCCCTCTGGGGTGGTCCCCGCCGCGGACCTGGTCGACGGCGTGCACCAACAGCCGCCCCAGGACGGCGAGTCCGTCGCGTACGCCGCCCGAGGAGCCGGGCAGATTGACGATGAGCGTGCTGCCGGAGACGCCCGCGACGCCGCGGGAGAGCGCCGCGGTCGGCACCTTCGCGGAGCCTTCGGCGCGGATGGCCTCCGGGATGCCGGGGATCTCGTAGTCCAGGACGCGGCGCGTCATCTCCGGCGTGAGGTCGGTGGGCGCGACGCCGGTGCCGCCGGTGGTGAGCACGACGTCGTAGCCGGCGGCGACCGCGGCGGCGAGCACCTCCGCGACGGGTTCGCCGTCGCGTACGACGCTGGGGCCCTCCACCTCGAAGCCCATCGAGGTGAGGCCCTCGACGAGCAACGGGCCGCCGGTGTCGCTGTAGACGCCCTCGGCGGCGCGGTTGGACGCCGTCACGGCGAGTGCGCGGTAGGGGTGCAGGGCGGGGCTCATACGCCGGACTCCTCATCGCTTGCGTGCTCGGAGGCAGCGGGACCGTCCGGGCGGCCGGCCGCGCCGGGTGAAGTGCCGCCGCCGCGCGTCCAGTTGCCGGAGCGGCCGCCGCTCTTCTCCTCGACGCGTACGTCGGAGACGACGGCCGCCTTGTCCACGGCCTTGACCATGTCGACGACCGTCAGGGCGGCGACCGTCACCGCCGTCAGCGCCTCCATCTCCACGCCCGTACGGTCCGTCGTCCTCACCTGCGCGGTGATCTCGACGGCGTCGTCGGCGACCGACAGGTCGACCTCCACGCCCGAGACCGCGAGGGGATGGCACAGGGGAATGAGGTCCGGTGTGCGCTTGGCGCCCATGATCCCGGCGATGCGGGCCGTGGCCAGGGCGTCCCCCTTGGGCACGCCCTCGCCGCGCAGCAGCGCGACCACGCGCGGCGAGACCAGCACCCTTCCGGACGCGCGGGCGGTGCGCGCCGTGACGTCCTTCGCGGAGACGTCGACCATGCGTGCGGCCCCGCGCTCGTCGACGTGGGTCAGGTGCTGCTGTTCTGCGCTGCTCATCGTGCTCCCGGAACCGTCCCTGTGACCGGATACCGTACCGGCCCCGCGCCGCCCTGGCTCCGTCCCGGCGGCGCTACTCGTCGAGCGGCAGCACCGTGACCTCTTCCCCCGGGGTGACGCGTGTGGTCTTCTCCGGGACGTCGATCAGGGCGTTCGCCTGCGCGAGCGCCGCGATCAGATGCGAGGAGGCGCCCCCGACGGGACGGACCACACCGGCAGACTGCCCCGGCTGCGGCGGGAGGTAACTGCCGCGCAGGAACTGGCGTTTGCCCTCCGGCGACGTCAGCGCCCCGTCGCTCTCCAGCCGTGCCCGCACCGGCTCCCGCCGTACCGACGCGCTGCCCATCAGGACCCGCACCGCGGGACGTACGAAGAGTTCGAAGGAGACGTAGGCGCTGACCGGGTTGCCCGGCAGCGCCAGGACGGGCGTGCGGTCCGGGCCGATCAGGCCGAAGCCCTGCGGCTTGCCCGGCTGCATCGCCAGCCGCCGGAACTCCACGCTGCCGCTGCCGCCGTCGAGTTGGGAGAGGACCTCCTTGACCACGTCGTACGCGCCGACGCTGACGCCGCCGCTGGTGACGAGCATGTCGGCGCGGATGAGCTGGTCCTCGACGGCGGCGCGCAGGGTGTCCGCGTCGTCGGCGACCGCGCCCACCCGGTAGGAGATCGCACCGGCGTCGCGGGCGGCGGCGGTCAGCACGAAGCTGTTGGAGTCGTAGATCTGCCCGGAGCCCAACTGCTCGCCGGGCTGGATCAGTTCGCTGCCGGTGGAGACGACGACCACGCGCGGGCGCGGGCGGACGGTGACCGAGCCCCGGCCGATCGCCGCGAGCAGACCCACCTGGGGCGGGCCCAGGACCGTACCGGCGCTGAGGGCGACCGCGCCCGCCCGTACGTCGCTGCCGCGCGGACGCACATGCCTGCCCGGCTCGACGGGCCGGTGGACGCGGACCTCGCCCCGCGCCCCCGCCGGGTCGAGGCTGCGGGCGCTCATCGTCTCGACCGGGCCGCCGCCCAGCCCGCCGTCCGTCCACTCCACGGGGACGACGGCCTCGGCTCCCGGCGGCAGCGCGGCGCCCGTCATGATGCGGGCGGCCTGGCCTCGTTCGACCACGGGCAGATCGCCCTCGCCCGCCGCGACGTCCCCGATGACGGTGAGCACCGCGGGGAACTCCGCGGAGGCGCCCTCGACATCGGCGGCGCGCACCGCATAGCCGTCCATCGAACTGTTGTCGAACGGCGGCAGGGAGACGGGCACCGTGACGTCCTCGACGAGCACGCACCCCTGGGCGTCGAGCAGTTGGAGCTCGATGGGCTCAAGCGGGCGGATGCTGCTGAGGATGTCGTCCAGGTGCTCCTCGACCGACCAGGTCTCGCTCAAGCCTCACATCTCCTCGGTGACGAAGCCGCGCAGCCAGGCACGGAAGTCCGGGCCCAGGTCCTCACGTTCGCATGCCAGTCTGACAATGGCCCGCAGATAGTCGCTGCGGTCACCGGTGTCGTAGCGGCGTCCGCGGAAGACCACGCCGTGCACCGGTCCGCCCAGGGAGGGTTCGGCGGCCAGCGTCTGGAGGGCGTCGGTGATCTGGATCTCGCCGCCGCGGCCCGGCTGGGTCTTGCGCAGCACCTCGAAGACCGCCGGGTCCAGCAGATAGCGCCCGATGATCGCGAGGTTGGACGGCGCCTGCTCGGCCGGGGGCTTCTCCACCAGGTCGGAGATGCGTACGACGTCCGTCTCGCCGGTGGGCGAGGCGGCGGCGCAGCCGTAGAGGTGGATGTTCTCCGGCGGGACCTCCATGAGCGCGATGACGCTGCCGCCGTGCTCCTCGCGCACCTGCATCATCTGTGTGAGCAGCGGATCGCGCGGGTCGATGAGGTCGTCGCCGAGCAGTACGACGAAGGGCTCGTCGCCGACGTGCGGTGCGGCGCACAGGATCGCGTGGCCCAGTCCCCGGGGGTCGCCCTGGCGCACGTAGTGCATGGTCGCCAGTTCGCTGGACTCCTCGACCTGGCCGAGCCGCTTGTCGTCGCCCTTGTCGCGCAGCACCTGTTCGAGTTCGTAGTTGCGGTCGAAGTGGTCTTCGAGCGGGCGCTTGTTGCGGCCGGTGACCATCAGCACGTCCGACAGCCCGGCCGTGACGGCTTCCTCGACGACATACTGGATCGCCGGCTTGTCGACGACCGGAAGCATCTCCTTGGGAGTGGCCTTGGTCGCGGGCAGGAAGCGGGTGCCCAGACCCGCCGCGGGGATGACAGCCTTGGTGATCTGTCCTCGGGAAGTAGTCATGTCCCGCACGATAACCGGTGGCTTTGTGCAGAAGGCACGGCTTCGCACGGATATGTAGCGGTACGCACAACACCGGCCGGGCCACGGGAGATTGCACGGACGGAGCGGGACGGACCGGAGTCGGAGCGTGACGGTACGGAGGCCGCGGTGGACGAATCGACGGGCGGCATGGGCGGAGCGGTGGACGGCACGGACGGTAGTAAGCACACGTTGCGGGAGAGCATCCTCGCGGTGAGGGCGCGGTTGACGGCACGAGACGCACAGGAGACGGCCACCGTCCTCGCCGAACGCGCCCTGGAACTGCCCGAACTGGCCGAGGCGCACACGGTCGCCGCGTATGTGTCGATAGGCGGGGAGCCGGGCACAGGGCCGCTGCTGGAGGCGCTGCGCGCACAGGGCGTACGCGTGCTGCTGCCGGTGCTGCTGCCGGACAACGACCTGGACTGGGCCGTCTACGAGGGCGCCGAGCATCTCGTACGCGCCCGCCGCGGCCTGCTGGAACCGACCGGTCCGCGCCTGGGCCCCGACGCGGTGACACGGGCCGACGCGGTGCTGCTGCCGGGCCTCGCCGTCGACGGGCAGGGCATCAGGCTGGGGCGCGGGGGCGGCTCGTACGACCGTGCGCTGGCGCGGATCGTGGCGGCGGGAGCACGTCCGGTACTGGCGGTGCTGCTCTACGACGCCGAACTCGTCGGCAGCGTCCCGGCGGAGCCGCACGACCTCCCGGTCTCGGCGGCGGTCACCCCGTCCGCGATCCACCGCTTCACGGCCCCGCCGCCCCACCACACCTGAGCCACCACGGCCCAACTCCCCCACCCCGTACGGCAGAAGACCCGCACGACGCCCCACGAGGGCGCAGCACCACCCACCCGCAGCCGACCACAGCTCGTACGAGCGGCCCCCG
>NZ_LJGW01000146.1:19460-27655 GCF_001751255.1 Streptomyces nanshensis
CGTACAAGAACGCGCAACGCCCCGCAGCGCCGGCACGGCGCCCGCCGCCCACGGACCGGCCCGCCGCCAGGCGTCAAGCGCCGGGCCCCAGGCGTCAGGCGCCGGGCCCCAGGCATCAGGCGCCAGCCGCTACGGCGTCAGCGCCATCTTCTCCTCCGTCCCCTTCTCCACCGCCCGCTCGCTGAACGCCCAGGGCAGCAGCGCCCCTTCGGACCACTTGTCCATCTGGTCCACGTAGTGCGGGTTGTACGCGTGCCCCGAGGCACCGGTGAGGTTGATCCAGCGGGACTTGTCGAAGTTGTCAAGGTTGACGACCATCCGCATCGACGGCGCCCAGATCACCTCGTAGCCACCGGCGGCGTTCCAGCCGGTGGCGTTGACGGCGTCCTTGCCGCCGCCGAGGTCCCACGGGCCGCGGTTGAGGAGGAACTGCATGAAGCCCGGTCCCTCGGTGCCGATCGTCTGGTTCTTCAGCATCAGGTGGTGCAGACGGCCCCAGCTCCAGGAGTCGATGTCCTTACCGAGCTTGGACGTCAGCTCCCAGCGGGCGTTCTTCATGGCGTGCGCGAGGAGGTCGTCACGGTCCCGGTCGCCGCCGCGGCCGTTGTTGCCGGGCGTCTTCCACCACTCGCTGTCCTTGTCCTTGATGACCTTGCGCACCACCTCGTACCAGCGGTCCCCGCCGTCGGGCTGCGCGGAGGCGGTGTCCCGCTCGCCGCACTCGCGGACGAGCCGGGACTTGCCGTCGAGGTCGTCGACCGGCCCGGACTCGTCCGAGGGCCGTACGTTGAGGCATTCGCCCTTGACCCGCAGCTCCTTTGGGAGCTTGTTGCCGAAGGCCAGGAGCAGCATGTTGCGCCACACGGCGTTGAAGTAGGCGGCGGGGGCGGAGTCGGCGTCCTGCGTGTAGTCCCAGCCTTCGAGGAGGCGCTGTGCCTCGCGTACGTAGCCGTCCTCGATGTTGATCTTCAGCAGATACGGGACGAGCAGCTTGGCGATCTCGCTGCTGTTGTCCATCTGCATGGTCTGCATGTCGCCCATGGAGATCTTGCCGCCGTCGGCGATCTTCGAGCTGATCAGGTCGTTGATGCGCTGGCTGCGGGTGCCGTAGCCCCAGTCCTTCGTCAGCAGGTAGGGGTACTTCTTCTCGTCGACGACGGCCTGGTTGGCGGTGACTATGTAGCCGCGGCTGGGGTTGTACTCCCAGGGCAGCGCCTTCTGCGGTACGTAGCCCTTCCACTTGTAGCGCGGGTCCCAGCCGGGGGCGGGGTAGCGGCCGTCGCCCTTGCCGCGTACGGGGATGCGGCCGGGGGCCTGGTAGCCGATGTTGCCCTTGGTGTCGGCGTAGATCAGATTCTGCGACGGGACGGCGAACTTGGTCGCGGCGGCGCGGAAGTCCTTGAAGTCCGCGGCGCGGTCGAGTTCGAAGACGGAGTCCATCGTCTTGGTGGGGCTCAGCGCCGTCCAGCGCAGGGAGACGCCGTAGCCGGAGCTGCGGTCGGGGGCGGCGTTGTCGACGGGGGACTTCTTGCCGACCTCGCGCAACTCGCTGTCACGGTCGGAGATGACGGGACCGTTGTCGGTCTCGCGCACGGTTATCCGTCGGCTGGCGCCCCCGGCGACCTTGATCGTCTCCTGGCGGGTCTTGTACTCGCGGCGCCTGCCGTCGTACAGGTAGCCGCCGTCGGTGAACTTCTCCAGATACAGGTCGGTCACGTCCGCGCCGAGGTTCGTCATGCCCCAGGAGATGTTCTGGTTGTGGCCGATGACGACGCCCGGCAGCCCGGCGAAGGTGAAGCCGGAGACGTCGTACGGGCAGGACTTCGTGACCGTGCGGCAGTGCAGCCCCATCTGATACCAGATCGAGGGCAACTGGGGCGCCAGATGCGGGTCGTTGGCCAGCAGCGGCTTGCCCGTCGTCGTGTTCTTGCCGGACACCACCCAGGAGTTGGAGCCGATGCCGCTGTTGCTGGGGCCGAGCAGCGAGGGGATCTTGTCGAGGCGGGTGGCGAGGGAACTGAGCTTCGAGCCGGCCTCGTGCACGGCGGCCTGCTGGGCGGCGGTGCCCGACGAGGAGGATGCGGCCTCCCCTTGGGGCTCGTACTTCTTCTCCCCCGGGTCCACCTTCCCTTCGGTGACGGGCTTGTTGCGGTCGGCCGGGTAGTCCGGGTACAGGTCGGCGATCTGGCCCTCGGAGAGGCGGCCGGCCATCAGCGCGCGGTCGATCTCGTCGGACATGTTGGCGCGCAGGTCCCAGGCCATCGCCTTGAGCCAGGCCACCGAGTCGACCGGGTCCCACTTCTCGGGCGTGTAGTCGTGCGAGAGGTCGAGGGCGGCGTACTCGAGGGAGGCGGCCGACTTCGTGTGGTCCTTGAGGTAGGCGTTGACGCCCGCGGTGTACGCCTTCAGGTTGTCCTTGCTCTCCTTGGAGAGCCCCGCGTACTCCCGCTCGGCGACGCGGCGCCAGCCGAGGGTGCGCAAAAAGGCGTCCGTCTTCACCTCGCCCGCGCCGAACATCTCCGACAGCCGCCCGGACGTCGTGTGCCGCCGTACGTCCATCTCCCAGAAGCGGTCCTGCGCCTGGACGTAGCCCTGCGCGGTGAACAGGTCCTTCGAACTGTCCGCGTACACCTGCGGAATGCCCTGCCGGTCGCGCTGCACGGTGACCGGATCCTCCAGCCCCTTCAGCTTGAGCGAACCGCTGGTCTGCGGAAAGGAGTCGCGGACCGTGCTGATCGTCCAGAACGTGCCGCCGCCGACGCCGGCCACGAGCAGCAGCACGAGCGCGATCACGAGCAGACGGGCGCGTCGCGAGGTCTTCTTGGCGGGCATCGCTGTCCTTCGCAGGCAGGGTGGACCTTGGGCGTGCGGACCGGAACGGAGCGTACGGAGCCACGCAGGACCCCACCATAGGCGGAGCCGGAGCGGCGCTACACAGGGAGTCACGACCCGGCCTTCCAGGACATTCAAGCGATGGTAAATTGTTAGCCACACGAACGAACTGGCGGACCTGGAAGGGACTTCGCGGTCATCGCCGTCGTCGCGGACACCGCGGTCGTCACGGTCGCCGCCCCGTCGCACTCCCCGTAGACGTGGCGCACCGGGCGGACTTCGCGGTCCGGCCGAGAGAGAGGATCTGCCCCTGAGTGTCGACCGCCTGAATCAACTGCTTCTCCTCAGCACCCTCGTCCTGCTGTTCGCAGTCGCGGCGGTACGGCTCTCCTCACGCAGCGGGCTGCCCAGTCTGCTGGTGTATCTCGGGATCGGCATCGCGCTCGGACAGGACGGTCTGGGCGTGCAGTTCGACAACTCCGAACTGACCCGCACCCTCGGCTACGCGGCCCTCGTCGTGATCCTCACCGAGGGCGGACTGAGCACCAAGTGGCGGGAGATCCGCCCCGCGGTGCCGGCGGCGGCCGTGCTCTCGACGATCGGTGTGGCCGTCAGCGTCCTCGTCACGGCCTGCGCCGCGCACTATCTCATCGGCCTCAACTGGCAGACGGCGCTGCTGATGGGCGCCGTGGTCTCCTCCACGGACGCCGCTGCCGTCTTCTCCGTACTGCGCAAAGTCCCGCTGCCCAAGCGGCTGACGGGTGTGCTGGAGGCGGAGTCCGGATTCAACGACGCCCCCGTCGTCATCCTCGTCGTCGCCTTCTCACAGCTCCACGTCTCCCCGTCCCACTGGTACGTGCTCGCCGGGGAGATCGTGCTGGAGCTGGCCATCGGCCTGGTGACCGGGCTGGTGATCGGCAAGCTCGGCGAACTGAGCCTGGGCCGCGTCGCGCTGCCCGCCTCCGGTCTCTATCCGATCGCCGTGATGGCGCTGTGCGTCCTGTCGTACGCGAGCGGCGCGATGCTGCACGGCTCCGGCTTCCTCGCCGTCTATGTCACGGCGCTGATACTGGGCAACTCGAAGCTGCCGCACCGGCCCGCCGTACGGGGCTTCGCGGACGGGCTGGCGTGGATCGCGCAGATCGGCCTCTTCGTGCTGCTGGGTCTGCTGGTCACCCCGCACGATCTGCTGGACGACTTCTGGCCGGCGATCGGCATCGGCCTCGTACTGACCTTCGTGGCACGGCCGTTGTCGGTGCTGTGCAGCCTGCTCCCCTTCGACCAGCGCTGGCGCGACCAGGCCCTGTTCTCCTGGGCGGGGCTGCGCGGTGCGGTGCCGATCGTGCTGGCGACCATTCCACGGGTCGCCGACGTCGAGGGCAGCGAACGCATCTTCAACATCGTCTTCATGCTCGTGATCATCTTCACGGCGGTGCAGGGCCCGACGCTGCCGTGGGTCGCGGGCAAGCTGAAGCTCAGCGACAGCGAGGAGCCGATGGACGTCGACATCGAATCGGCGCCCCTGGAGCGGCTGCGCGGCCATCTGCTGTCGGTGGCGATCCCGCCGCACTCGAAGATGCACGGCGTCGAGGTGGGCGAACTGCGGCTGCCGCCGGGAGCGGCGGTCACCCTGGTCGTACGGGACGGCAGCAGCTTCGTACCGCTGCCGACGACGATGCTGCGGCACGGCGACGAACTCCTCGTCGTCGCGACCGACCCGGTACGCGACGCCACGGAGAACCGGCTGCTGGCGGTCGGCCGGGGCGGCAAGCTCGCGGGCTGGCTGCGGGAGAGCGGACCGGAACGCGGGGCGGAGCGGAGGCCGCCGGAGCGGAAGCCGGAACGCAGGCCGCCGGAGCGGAGGCAACCGGAACGCGGGCCGGAACGCCAGCAACCGGAGCGCCGGCCGGAACGCGAACGGGACTGATCCGGCGGGGCGGACGGGCCGGGTCCGCGGCTTCGGCCCGCGGCGCGGAGGGCGGCGGTCCGGGTGCCCGGCGGCCCGTGCCACGGGCCCAAGACCGCTGGCAGCGGGGCCTGTTGGCGGATTACGGAGCCGGCCCGTAGGCCGTTATCCTCCTGCGGGTAGGACAGTTCACCGTTCCCGCCTGACGCAGGGCTGGCACGGCCGGTCGGTGCCGTGCGAGAGGACAGCCTTCGGCGCGATACGCGCGCTACCAGGCGGCAGAGAGGCTCGGCCGTGGCAACCCCGGCCACAGCGACCGGCGACCGCCGCAACGGCTACGGCGCACTGCTGCGAACACCCGGCGCATGGCGCTTCGTGATCCCGGGCTTCCTGGCCCGGCAGCCCATCGCGATGCTCGGCATCGGCACGGTGCTGCTCGTCGAGCACACCACCGGCTCGTACGGCACGGCGGGCACCGTCACCGCCGTCTCCGGGCTGTCGATGGCCGTACTCGCACCGCAGGGCGGCAAGCTCACCGACCGGTTCGGACAGGGCGCCGTGCTCGTACCGCTCGTACTGCTGCACGCCCTGTCGGTCGCGGCGCTGATCGTCCTCGCGCTGCGCGGCGCTCCGGTGTGGACGCTGTACGCGGCGGCGGTGCCGGCGGGAGCGAGCATTCCGCAGATCAGCCCGATGGTGCGGGCCCGTTGGTCGGCGCAGCTCCGCGGCGGCGACGACGCGGCGGACGGTACGGAGCGAGGTACGGCGCGGGAGGGCGGGCGCGGCCCGTCGCTCATGACGACGGCGGCGGCCTTCGAGTCGGTGACGGACGAGTTCACCTTCGTCGTCGGCCCCGTCCTCGCCACCGCGCTGTGCACGGGCGTGCATCCGGCGGCCGGACTGGCCGCCGAGGTCGCGCTGATGCTCGGCAGCGGCCTGCTCTTCGCGGCACAGCGCGGCACCCAGCCACAGGTGCGGACGCAGGACGGAAAGCCTGCCCGTACAAGCCCCGGAAAGCGCACATGGCGGCGCGGCACCGCCCGTACGGACGGCGGACCCCGCTCGGCGCTCGGCGTCAGCGGCGTCCGCGTCCTGATCGCCGTACTGCTCGGCGTCGGCACGGTCTTCGGCGGGATGCAGGTCTCGGTCGCGGCCTTCACGCGCGCCGTCGGCGCCCCGGAACTCAACGGCGTGCTGTACGGCGTCTTCGCCGCGGGCAACATGTCGGCCGCGCTCGCCGTGGGCACGGTGCGCTGGCGGCGGAGCGCCGACGTCCGGCTGCTCATCGCGTATCCGCTGCTCGTCCTGGCGGCGCTGGTGCTGGCCGTGACGGCCCAACTGGCCTCGTGGCTGCCGCTGTTGGGTGCGCTCGGGCTGGTGCTGGGGATCTGGGTCGCACCGTCGGTGATCACGGGCTTCACGCTGGTGGAGCTGCTGGTTCCGGCGGCGTTCCGTACGGAGGCCTTCACCTGGCTGACGGGGGCCGTGGCGCTGGGGCAGGCGGCCGGGTCGATGGCGGCGGGACGTCTGGCGGACGCCGCGGGCGCGGGCGCGGGCTTCTTCGCGCCGCTCGCCGGTACGGGTCTGGCGCTGGCGGCGCTGCTGGTCTTCCGGCGGCGGCTCACCGTCCGTACGGGCGGCGGCGCGGGGGCCCGCGGGGGTGGGGTCGGTCACCGTCCACCTGTCCCGGTGGACTGACGCGCGGGAATGCTGCACTATGGAGCGTCGTTAGCACTCACCGAGTAAGAGTGCCAGGAGGAGAACGTGCCGACCTACCAGTACCAGTGCACCGCGTGCGGCGAGGGCCTTGAGGTGGTGCAGAAGTTCACCGACGACTCGCTGACCGAGTGCCCTAGCTGCGAGGGGCGCCTGAAGAAGGTGTTCTCGGCGGTCGGCATCGTCTTCAAGGGCTCCGGTTTCTACCGGAACGACAGCCGCAGCAGCTCGACCGGCGGCGGCAAGTCGTCCTCCGGCTCCTCGGATTCGTCCTCCTCGGGCAACGGCGACTCCTCGTCGTCCTCCAGCTCGTCCTCCTCGTCCTCGGACTCCGGTTCGGGCTCGTCCGGCAAGGACTCCACGAAGTCGGGCTCCTCGTCCGGTTCCGGTTCCGGTTCCACGTCGTCGAACGGCGGCTCCAAGAACGCGAGCAAGGCGGGCAGTTCGGCCGCGTGACGGTCGCCTGACGGCTGTCCGCCGAGCCAGCTGTCGGCTGCCTGACGCGCGTGCCGCGCGGTACCCGGGCCCCGTCGGGCCGTCCCGCTGAACACCGGTGACGGCCCATGGCGCTGCCCGTAGGGTGACCCGCATGAGTGAACAGGCAGAGATCGGCGTCATCGGCGGTTCCGGCTTCTATTCCTTCCTCGACGACGTCACCGAGGTCACCGTCGAGACCCCGTACGGCGCCCCGAGCGACTCGCTCTTCACCGGCGAACTGGCCGGTCGCCGCGTCGCCTTCCTGCCGCGGCACGGACGCAAGCACCATCTGCCGCCGCACCGCATCAACTACCGCGCGAACATGTGGGCGTTGGCCTCCGTCGGGGCACGCCAGGTGCTCGGGCCGTGCGCGGTCGGCGGACTGCGGGCGGAGTACGGGCCGGGGACGCTGGTCGTCCCGGACCAGCTCGTGGACCGCACCAAGTCGCGTGCCCAGACCTACTTCGACGGCGAGCCGCTGCCGGACGGGACGGTCCCGCACGTCGTCCATGTGACCTTCGCCGACCCCTACTGCGAGTCCGGACGCCAGGCGTCGCTGGCCGCGGCGCGCGAACACGGCTGGGACGCGGTGGACGGCGGCACCCTGTGCGTGGTCGAGGGGCCACGCTTCTCCTCCCGCGCCGAGTCCCTGTGGCACGCGGCGCAGGGCTGGTCGGTGGTCGGCATGACCGGCCACCCGGAGGCCGTGCTCGCCCGTGAACTGGGGCTGTGCTACTCGTCGTTGAACCTCGTCACGGACCTGGACGCGGGGGCGGAGACGGGCGAGGGCGTCTCCCACGAGGAGGTGCTGCGGGTGTTCGGCGAGAACGTCGGACGGCTGCGGACGGTGCTCTTCGACGCGGTCGCGAAGCTGCCGCGCAAGCGGGAGTGCGCGTGCGGGGACGCGCTGGGCGGCATCGACCCGGGCATCGAACTGCCGGGCGCGGGACGGGAGTAGCGGGCCTGCCTGCGCTGCGCCGCGCGGGGCCGGGTCGACCTGGGACCGGCAGATGCACCCCCTGGGGTGACCGAGTTGTCCACAACTGCCCCCTGATCCACAGATCTTGAGGGCTTTCCCCGCGTACGTCCCAAAGCCTGCAGTCTTTCTGGGGAAGACGGCTTCTCCTTCTCCAAGCTTCGACGGCAGGCGGTGATCGTGATGTCCCGGCATCTCCCGGCCCACGGCGGTACGGGCGGCAGCGGTGCAGTCAGCGGCGCTACGGGCGGCGCAGCCGGCGCCCCAAGCGGCCCCGCGGGGCGCCCG
>NZ_LJGW01000109.1:0-208 GCF_001751255.1 Streptomyces nanshensis
GGCGAGCCCCGCACCACCGGCCGCCACCCGCCCGCCGCAGACGGAGCCCGCCCCGGCGGCGTCCCACGCCCCGGCCTCGGAGGCCCCGCACGGCGATCCGACCGCGGAGACGTCCCAGGGCGCCGACAGCGACGTGCTGCCATGGCTGCGCCGCAGCCTCGCCGAACTGCTCTACGCCGACGAAGTCGCCCCGGACGCCGACTACTTC
>NZ_LJGW01000109.1:293-5261 GCF_001751255.1 Streptomyces nanshensis
TACGGCGCCTCCCTCAAGCTCATCGACATCTACGCCCACCCCCGCGTCGCGGATCTCGCCGCCGCCGTCGCCGAGCGCATCCCGGCACCGGGGGACGGCGCCGCGGAGCAGGGCGCGTCCTCCTCCGGGAGCGCCGCGCCGGAGGCCGGCGAAGGCGCCACCACCACGGCTGCGGGCGCGCACCGGCTGCCGCCGGTCCGTCCCGGCCAGGAGCCCACGCTCTCCTACGGGCAGGAGCGCATGTGGTTCCACCACCAGCTCGACCCGAGCACGACCCTGTACAACCTGCCCGGCGCCTCCCGGCTGCGCGGCGAGCCCGACCTGGAGGCGCTGCGGCTGGCCTGGGAGGACCTGGCGCAGCGGCACGAGGCCCTGCGCTCGAACTTCGCCGAGGTCGACGGCCGCCCCCAGCTCGTCATCCGTCCCGAACTCGGCGACTTCTTCCGCGTGTTGGACGTCTCCGGCGAGGAGGACCCGGAGGCCGCCGCGCGGGCCGCCGTGCAGAAGGAGACCCACTGGGTCTTCGACGTGGCCCGCGACCCGCTGGTGCGCGTCACCGTCGTACGGATCGCACCCGGCGACCACCTCTTCTGCTGGACGATGCACCACGGTGTGAACGACGGCTGGGCGCCGCAGATCCTCATGGGCGAGCTGCTGGAGTTCTACAAGGCCCGCTGCGAGGGCCGTGTGCACCGTCCGGAGCCGCTGCCCGTGCAGTACAGCGACTACGCACGGTGGCAGCGCGACCTGCTGGAGGGCTCCCTCCTCGACGGCGAACTGGACTACTGGCGCGAGCAGTTGCACGACCCGCCCGCCCTGGAGCTGCCCACCGACCGGCCGCGCGCCGCCCGTATGGACTACGCGGGCGCGACGTACGGCTTCACCGTCCCCGCCGAACTCGTCGGCAGACTGCGGGCGTTGGGCAGCGAGGAGACCGCCACGCTCTTCATGGTCCTCCTCACCGGGCTCAACGTGCTGCTCTCCCGCTGGTCCGGGCAGCGCGACATCGTCGTGGGCACGCCCACCGTCGGCCGCAGCAGGCCCGAACTGTGGGGCCTGCTGGGCTTCTTCAACAACACCATCGCCCTGCGCACCGACCTCTCGGGCGACGCCGGCTTCCGTGAACTGCTGCGCCGCGTACGGGCCGTGGTGCTGGGCGCGATGGAGCACCAGGAGATCCCCTTCGACCGCGTCGTACGGGAGGTCGCACCCGATCGCGATCCCGGGCGCAACCCGATCTTCGACGTCATGTACGTCCACCAGACGCTGCCGCCGGACTTCTCCTTCGGCGAGAGCACGTTCAACCCGGGGCGTCCCGGCGGCGAGGAGGACGAGACGCCGCTCTTCCCCGGACTGCCGCCGGGCACCGCGAAGTTCGACCTGACCGTGGTCGTGGCCGAACGGCCGGACGTCGAAGAGCTGGAAGTCGCCCTGGAGTACAGCACCCAGCTCTTCGACGCCTCGACCGTCACCGCGATGACCCGTGCGCTGCTGGACCTGCTGTGGGCCGCCGCGGACCACGCGGACGTCGACCACCGTGAACTGCCTGCCGGCCCGCCGCAGTCGGAGGAGCCCCCCGGGCACACCGAAACGGACGAGCCGCCGGAGACGGCCCATTCGGATCAGGCGTACGCGGCGCCGGAGCCGGACACGGCCGCGTCCCCGTCGGCGCAGGCAGCCCCCAAGTCCGCGTCCGCGCCCGTTCCCACGACCACGGCTCCCGCCCCGCAGCCCGACCCGTCCTCCGACGCCGTCTCCGCATGCCTCCGGCTGCGCGGCGACATCGACACGGACGCGATGCAGGACGCGTTCGACGATCTGACCGAGCGCCACGACGTGCTGCGTACCCGCTTCCCCGTCCCCACGGACCGGCAGCTCTCGCCCTTCGCCCGCGACGGCGCCGCCGGGTTCTTCGCCGCCGTGGACGCCTCCGGACGCGGCGACCCCGTGGCCGCCGCCCGCGAACTCGCCGTGGCGCACGGGCAGACGGCCATCGACCCGGCGACGGGCTCGCCGCTGCGCGCGCTGCTGGTGACGACCTCCGCCGCCGACCACGTCCTCGTCGTCACCACGCATCGCGAGGTCTACGACGGGGCACAGCCCGGCGTCTTCTTCGGCGACCTGCTCTCCTTCTACGCCGCCCGTGCGGCCGGCCGCAGTCCGGAGCCCGCCGCGCTGCCCGTCTCGTACAACGACTACGCACGCTGGCAGCGCAGCCTCCGCGCCGACGGGCTGCTGGAGGGCCAACTCGACTACTGGCGCGAGCAGTTGGCCCACCTCGGTCCCTTCGAGACACCCACCGACCGGCCACGGCCGCTGCACGGCACCTTCGACAGCGCGACCCTGGAAGTGCGCCTCCCGGCGGAGTTGGCCGTCGAGTCGGCCCGCGGCGGCACCCGGGAGCGGCTGATCGCGGGCATCGCGGCGCTGCTGGCGCTGCGTTCGGGTACGGACGAGGTGGTCGTAGGCCTCACCGAGTCCGCTCCGGACACCGACTCGCCGCGCCCCTCGGGTTCGGGTCCGGACGGTCCGCCCCTCGGCGAACTCGTCGGCCCGTTCGCCAATCCGCTCGCACTCCGTCTCGCCATGGGCGACGACCCCGGCCTCGACGCGCTCACCGCCCGCGTCCACGCGGTGATCGAGGCGGCCCGCGCCCACGCCGACGTGCCGTTCGAGGACGTCGTACGCGCGCTGCGGCTGCCCGGAGAGCCGGGGCGCGCACCGCTGTTCGACGTCGCGTACGCCCATCACACGCTGCCGCGTGACCTCGGCGCCGCCGCGGGTCTCGGCGTACGGGGAGTGCGGTGGCCCGGCTCGGCCGCAGCCCGTCTGATGGTCCCCGCGCAGCCCGGCGTCCTCCGGCACGACCTGGCGTTCTCCGTGCTGGAGGGCCCCGAGCCCGGCGCGCTGAACCTCTCCGTGGAGTACCGCACGGAGCTGTTCGACGCCGAGACGGCCCACGCTCTGTGCCGGGACCTCGTCGCACTGCTGCGGCTCGGGCTGCGCGAGCCCGCCGCAGCGCTGAGCGACCTGTGGCCGCGCGCCGCCTCACCGGACGGCGGGCCCCGCGACTCCTGGCCCCGCGACGCCGGGCCGTACGACGCCGGCTGACCCCCCGAACGGACCGCACCGCACCGAAGGAGGCCCAGCGACCGTGGGCGAACGCAGAGACAACGAGCCGGAGTCGGCGCAGTTGCCGGAGGGTCCGGTCGTCGGCGTCGTCGGCGCCGGCACCATGGGCGCGGGCGTGGCCCAGTGCTTCGCCCAGGCCGGCTACCGCGTCGTGGTCGCCGACCCCGACGAGGAGGCACGCCGGGGCGGTGCCGAACGGCTGCGGGCCGGACTGCGTCTGCAGAGGCTGCTGCGCGGCAGGCGGCAGCAGGGCACGGCAGCCGCCGGGCAGGCGCAACAAAAGGAATCGCCCCAACCGGAGGCGCCGCAGCAGGAGTCGGCGGCCGCCCCCGCCGATCCGGCCGCCCTGGTCGACTTCACCGCGGACCTCGCCGCGCTCGCGGAGGCCACCTTCGTCGTCGAGTGCGCACGCGAACGCGAGCCGCTGAAGGCGGAGATCCTGCGCGCCCTCGACCGACTGTGCCCGCCCGCAACGGTCTTCGCGTCCTGCACCTCGGCCGTCCCGATCGCGCGGCTCGCGTCCTTCACCGGCCGTCCCGAACTCGTCGTCGGCACCCACTTCATGAACCCCGCGCCGCTCAAGGACGCGGTGGAGGTGGCGCGTTCGCCGCACACCGGCGAGGAGACCCTCGCGCGCACGCTGCGGTTGCTGGAGAGCATCGGCAAGAAGCCCATCGTGGTGGGGGACGGCCCGGGCTTCGTGACCAACCGCGTGCTGATGCTGACCGTCAACGAGGCCGCGTACGTGCTGCACGAGGGGACGGCCGACGCCGAGAGCGTCGACCGGGTCTTCCAGGAGTGCTTCGGGCACCCCATGGGCCCGCTGCGCACGGGGGACCTCATCGGGCTCGACACGATCGTCGACACCCTCGACGTGCTCCGCGAACACACCGGCGACCAACGCTTCCAGCCGTGCCCCCTGCTGGCGAAGCTCGTCGCCGAGGGCAGCACCGGCCGCAAGGCCGGCCGGGGCTTCCACCACTACCCGAACACCAGCAGCCCGCTCGTCCCACGGGGAGAAACCAGTCATGGCTGACCACCACACTGCGCGCATCCCGATGTCCACGGCCGGCCGTGAGACCTGGCGCCGTACGCCGGGCGGCGCCCGCGAGCCGGGCTGCTGCATCGCCGAAGTCGTCGAGATCCGCGGCCCGTTGGACACCTCGCTCTTCGCGGACGCGGTACGCGTCGTCACCTCCGAGAGCGAGGCGCTGCGGCTGCGCGTCGCGGGGGAGCACGCACGGCGCGCCCATGCGGGCGACTCCGGCGGGGTGCCGGTGCCGCCGCTGGAGGCGGACGCCGACTTCCCGCTGCCGCTCGTGGACGTGAGCGCGGCGGCCGACCCCGAGGCGGCGGCCGCACAGTGGGAACGGGCCGAGCTGGCACGGCCGTTGGAGCCGGAGGGCGCGCTGTCGGGACAGGCCCTGATCCGGCTGGCAGCCGACCGCTTCCGCTGGTTCCACCGCCACCACCCCTCCGTACTGGACGCGTTCGGCTGCGCGCTGGTCACCCGCCGCGTCGCCGAGGTCTACACGGCCCGCGCGGAGGGCCGGCCACACGAGGAGGACCGGCTCGCGGCGCTGTCGACGCTGGACGCCGACGAGGCCCGCTACCGCGAGTCCGGCGAGCGTGAGCGTGACCGCGAGTTCTGGCTCGGCCGGTACGCCGACCGCCCGCAGCCGCTCTCCCTCGCGACCGCACCCGAGACCACGCAGTCGCAGTCCGCGCAGTCGCAGTCCGCGCACCCGGAGACGTACGGCCCGGACGGCGCCGTGCGCTCGCGCACCGTCTCCCTCACCGCCGAGGCGAGCGCCCGCGTACGCGCCGCCACCCGCC
>NZ_LJGW01000011.1 GCF_001751255.1 Streptomyces nanshensis
ACGGCGGTCAGCGAGTCGAAGCCGAGGTCCTGGAAAGCGCGGGAGGCGTCGATGTCCGCACCGTCGCCGAAGCTCAGTACGGCGGCGACCTCGTTGCGTACGAGACCGAGCAGCGACTCCAGGCGTTCGCCCTCGTTGAGGCCGCTCAGCCGCTGCACGAGCGAGACCGCCGTCTGCGATCCGGCCGCGGTGCGGCGTGCGCGGGTACGGATCAACCCACGCAGCAGCGGAGGCACTTCACCCCTGGCACGGAAGGCAGGAAGGTCGAGCCGCACCGGCACCAGCGCGGACACGCCGGTGGCCAGAGCCGCGTCGAACAGCTCCACTCCCTCATCGACACCCAGCGGGGGAATGCCGGAACGCTCCATGCGCTCGCGCTCGGCGTCGGCGCCGGACAGCATGCCGGCCGCCCACGGCCCGAACGCCAACGCCGTTGCCGGAAGACCCAGTTCACGACGGTGCAGCGCCAACGCGTCCAGGAACGCATTCGCCGCCGCGTAGTTGCCCTGGCCCGGCGTCCCGACCGTGCCCGCCACAGACGAGAACAGCACGAACGCCGACAGGTCGCGGTCACGGGTCAGTTCATGCAGGTTCCACGCCGCGTCCACCTTCGGACGCAGTACGACATCGACACGCTCCGGCGTCAGCGAACCGATGACACCGTCATCGAGCACGCCCGCCGCATGCACGACAGCACCGACCGCGTGCTGCGCGAACAGGTCCGACAGCGCCTCCCGGTCCGCCACATCACACGCCGCAACCTCGGCCTGTGCGCCCAACTCGGTGAGCTCGGCTACCAGTTCCTCCGCACCCTCAGCCTCACGGCCACGACGGGAGACCAGCAACAGATCCCGCACACCATGCTCCGAGACCAGATGCCGCGCCACCAGCGCACCCAGACCACCCGTACCACCAGTGACCAACACCGAGCCCTCAACCCCGGCCCAGACGACCCCGTCACCCTCAGCCGACGTGGCCCGCGCCAGACGCGGAGCACTCATCTCACCACCGCGCAGCATCAGTTGAGGCTCGTCGGCTGCGAGCGCCCGCGGAAGCGCAGCCACCGACGCATCGGAATCATCCACATCCAGCAGACCGAAACGGCCCGGATGCTCCGACTGCGCCGAACGCACCAGACCCCACACCGCAGCAGCCGCCGGATCCACACCCGACACCGCACCACGCGTCACAAACACCAGACGCGAACCCGCGAACTCCTCAGCCCCCAGGAACAGTTGAGCCAACTCCAGAACACGAGCCGCCGCCACATGCGCGGATTCGGCCGCCCCCGAGCCTTCGTCGCGCTCTCCGCTCACCGGGGCCAGCACGACATCCGGTACGGGCTCACCGGCGGGCGCCAGACCGGACAGCGCCTCGGCGGACGTCGCGTCGAGTGTGCGGAGCCTTTCGGCCAGCGGCTCGGACAGGCCTCCGAGGACGGCGAGCCGTTGGGATGCGGAGGAGGCCGAGGACGCGGAAGGGGACGTACCTGCGACGTGGATCCAGTCCGTACGGAAGAGCGAGTCACGGCGGCTACGCGCCCCGTTCAGCTCGCCCTCGGTGACGCGCCGTACGGCCAGTGCCTCGACGGTGGCTACCGGAGCGCCCGACGTGTCCGCCACGTCGATCGCGAAGGAGCCGTCCGCGTGACGCGTCAGCCGCGCCCGCAGCATGTCGGCGCCAGAGGCGTGGAGGGACACACCTCCCCAAGAGAAGGGCAGCCCGGCCCCGTCGTCCTCAACGAGCAGCGCCGCGTGCAGAGTTGCGTCGAGCAGCGCCGGGTGCAGACCGAACCCGCCTGTCCGGGTCTCTTCCGGCAGGGCGACCTCGGCGAAGACCTCACCGTCACGGCCCCGCCAGGCTGCCCTGAGCCCTCGGAAGCCGGGGCCGTATGCGAAGCCCGCGTCCGCGAAGCGCTCGTAGCAGTCGCCCACGTCCACCGCCGCCGCGTCCTCCGGCGGCCACACCGACGCGTCGAACGCCGTCGACGTGGCGCCGCCGGTGGACAGTACGCCGCCGGCGTGCGCGACCCACGCCTCCTCGTCCGCACCGTCGGGGCGGGCGTACACGTTGATACGGCGGCTACCGTCCTGGTCAGGGGCCCCGAGCCACGCCTGGAGCTGCACCGCGCCCTGTTCGGGGAGCACCAGCGGCGCCGCCAGCGTCAGCTCTTCGATCCGGTCGCAGCCGACCTCGTCACCGGCCCGCACCGCCACGTCGAGCAGGGCAGTCGCGGGCACCAGGATCTGCCCCATGACGACGTGGTCGGCCAGCCACGGATGCGTGGAGAGCGACAGTCGGCTGGTGAACAACACCCCGTCGTTCTCGGCCAGTTCGACGGTCGCACCCAGGAGGGGGTGCTCCACCCAGTCGAGACCGGCAGCGTGTACATCGCCGCGTCGTGTGGTAACGGTCGGCCAGAAGCGCTGGTGCTGGAACGCGTACGTCGGCAGATCCACACGGCGGGCACCCGTACCGTCGAACAGCCGGCTCCNATCCACACGGCGGGCACCCGTACCGTCGAACAGCCGGCTCCAGTCCACCTCATGACCTGCGACATGCAACTGGGCCACCGCGGTCAACGCCGCGGCTTCTTCACCACGGTCC
>NZ_LJGW01000108.1 GCF_001751255.1 Streptomyces nanshensis
CAGGCCGCCGACCACCGCGTACTCGAACAGGCCGCCGAGATGCGCAACCAGCGGCTGCACGCGCCCTTCTACGACAACCAGGTCGTACGCGCCTGCCGCGACCTCCCCGAAGCGCTGCGCGTCAAACCGGGCGCCCGGGCGTCGGTGCTGCGGGCCGTACTGGCGGNGAGTGCACGACCTGCCCGCCGGGTGGGGCGCGCCGTCGCACGCGTACCAGGCCGCGTCCCAGCGCGCGGGCCTGCGGACCGCCGCGAGCGAACTCCTCGCGCTCTTCGACGCACCGCTCCTCGCCGACGCCGGACTTGTCGAGGCCCGCGTCGTACGCAAAGCCATTCGCGCCGCGTCCCAGGGCGAACCGCTGCCCCTCGACGGCCTCGCCGACCTCGTCTCCACGGAACTTTGGCTGCGCAGACTCATCTCACGACGCGGCACCTGCTGGACGGGCTCCGCCGCACCGCGCCAACGGGCCGTCGCCTCCGGGGTGTTGCCGGCGGCGCAGGAACGGCCTGCGTTGTGAGGGTGTTCGGTTGTGGAGGGGGCTCTACGGTTTTCAGGGTGGGAAGTTGTGCAGGGGGCTCACCCCTTATGTGGTGAATGGGGCTCTCCCCTGGGGCCTCCTCCCCCCCCCGCCCCCCCCG
>NZ_LJGW01000129.1:0-15047 GCF_001751255.1 Streptomyces nanshensis
CCGGCACCCCGTGGGATGCCGGGCCGCCGCAGGCCCCAAGTGCCCTTCGGCTACTCGGTCTTGATCGCGGCGAGCATGTTCAGCTTGGCGGCCCGCCGTGCCGGCCACAGCGCGGCCAGCATGCCCACGACCGCGGCCAGCGCCAGGAAGATGCCCATCCGCTCCCACGGCAGCACCAGCGTGTACGTGGAGAGCGTCTGGCCGATGATCTTGCCCGCGGCCCAGCCGAAGAACACGCCCAGGCCGATCCCCAGCACCCCGCCGAAGAGCGAGATGACGAGGGACTCCAGCCGGACCATCCGCTTGATGCCCCGCCGGTCCAGGCCGATCGCGCGCAGCATCCCGATCTCCTGCGAGCGTTCGAAGACCGACATGGCCAGCGTGTTGACCACGCCCAGCACCGCCACGATGACGGCCATCGCGAGCAGCCCGTAGAGCATGTTGAGCATCAGCGTGAAGACCTGGGCGATGGACTCCGAGACGTCCTTCTTGTCCTGGACGAGCACCGCCGGGTTGTTCCCCATGGCCTTCTCCAGCGAGGACTTGGCGGACTCGCCCGCGCCGTCCTTCGTCTTGACCATGACCTGCATGCTCGTGACCTGCTTCATGTGCGGGTCGAGCGTCGCGGTGTCGACCATGATGCCCTTGATCATCTCGTTGCCCTCGTAGACGCCCGAGATGCTCAACCGGCTCTTGCTGCCGTCCTCGTAGGTGACGGGGAAGGTCGAACCGGTCTTCCAGCCCTTCTCCTCGGCCGTGTCCTTGTCCACGACGACCTTGTCGCCGGACAGCCCGTCCCAGCCGCCGGAGACGAAGGGCAGATCGGTCAGCGTGCTGATCGACTCGCCCTTCACGCCCGTCAGGTACTCCGTGGAACTCCCCACCCGAGCGGGGGAGTTGCGCAGCGGACTGACGGCCTCGACCTGGTCGGAGCGCTCCAGCTTCCGCTCGACCTGGGGCGACAGGTAGGTCTGGTTGGCCATGCTGACCGTGTAGTCGGCCTTGAGCGAGTCCGTGGCCATCTTCTCGATGGCCTGCTGCACGCTTCCGGCGATCACGGTCATGCCGGTGATCAGCGTGAGACCGATCATCAGCGCGGAGGCTGTCGCGGCCGTACGGCGCGGATTCCGTACGGAGTTCTGCCGGGCCAGCTTCCCCGAGACGCCGAAGACCCGCAGGAACGGCGCCGCGAGGGCGATCAGCGGACGCGACAGCAGCGGCGTGAGAACGAAGACGCCGATCAGCAGCGTCGCGGCGCCCGCACCGAGCGGCAGCTTGGCCGAGTCGGTGCCCTCCACGCCCGCTCCGTAGATCACCAGCGCCGTGCCCGCGCCCGCCAGCAGCGCGCCGAGGGTGTTGCGTACGACCAGCGACCGGGTCGAGGCCGCCGCGTGCACGCTGTTCATCGCCGCCACCGGCGGTACCTTCGCGGCCCGGCGCGCGGGCAGCCACGCGGCCAGTACGGTCACCACGATGCCCGTGGCGAGGGACGCGGCGACGGCGGTGCCGTCCACGACGAGCGGACCGTCCGGGACGGTCGCGCCGAAGCGGCCCATGAGCGACCGCAGCGCCGCGCCGATGCCGACGCCCGCGCCCAGCCCGGCCACCGCGGCGACCGCGCCCACGACCAGCGCCTCGATCAGCACCGAGCGCGTCACCTGGCGGCGCCCGGCGCCGACCGCGCGCAGCAGCGCCAGCTCCTTGGTGCGCTGGGCGACGAGCATGGTGAAGGTGTTGGCGATGATGAAGATGCCGACGAACAGCGAGATACCGGCGAAGACGAGCATCGCGGTCTGCATGCCGCTCATGCTTTCCTTGATCGTCTTCGACTGGTCGGCGGCGAGCTTCTTGCCGGTGACGGCCTTCGCGCCGGCCGGGAGGATCTCCTTCGCCTGCGACTTCAGCTCGTCCTGCGTGGTGCCCGGCGCGGCCTTCAGCGTGATCTGGTCGTACTCCCCGATCTGCGCGAACAGCCGTTGCGCGGTGGGGGTGTTGAAGAGGACGAGGGTGCCGCCG
This sequence comes from Streptomyces nanshensis, assembly GCF_001751255.1. Taxonomy (GTDB): domain Bacteria; phylum Actinomycetota; class Actinomycetes; order Streptomycetales; family Streptomycetaceae; genus Streptomyces; species Streptomyces nanshensis_A. Next base: position 2,017 of record NZ_LJGW01000129.1, read on the forward strand.
GCGGCGACGTTGCCGTCGTCGGTGCGGAAGACGCCCACGATGCGCTGCTTGAGCACGGGGCCGTTGACCGACATCCGGGCGGTGTCGCCGACATGGAAACCGACGCGCTTCGCGGTCGCCGCGTCGATCGCGACCTCGTCGGCCCGCTGCGGCGCACGGCCCTTCTTCATCGGGTAACGGGCGTCCTCGCCGCGGCCGTCGCGGCCCGGGTCGTAGTTGCCGCCCGTGGTCTGCCAGCCCTCGCCGACGAGCTTGCCCTTCTTGTCGGCGAGCGCGGTGAAGCCGGTCACGGAGCCGGTGGCGCGCTGGGTGCCGGGAAGGGCGGCGGCCTTGTCGAGCAGGGCCTGCGAGAGCTTCTTCTCCTCGCCCGGCCTGGCGCGGGGCGGTCCGGCGGCGGCGCCGGATCCGCTGGGCGCCTCGATGGCGAGGTCGACGTTGTCGAAGCCCTTCTCCGAACTCTTCTGGAACGCGGAGGAGATGGTCGAGGTGAAGACCAGGGTGCCGGAGACGAAGGCGACGCCGAGCAGCACGGCGAGCACGGTCATCAGCAGCCGGGCCTTGTGCGCGAAGACGTTGCGCAAGGCGGTACGGAACATGGATGAGTCCTGGGTCTGGAGGCTGGGTCCGGGAACGGGAGCGCTCGGCCTGCTCGTTGGCGTCGCTGGCTGGCTGGCCGGCCGGTGCGGCACGGGGCCGCGCGGGCCTCAAGCGGCTCCCGGCTTCCGGGAGTTCGGCGTCGTACGGGCGGGACGGGCGTAGCGAGCGCTACGGGCGGCGGCTCGGCGGGCGGCGGGCTCGGTGCGTGCGGGCGCCCGGCCGCCCGGTTCAGCTCGTACGCACCCTGGCGTCGAGGCTCTTCATGCGTTCGAGCACGGACTCCGCCGTCGGTCCGAACAGGTCGTCGACGATGCGCCCGTCGGCGAGGAAGACGACGCGGTCGGCGTACGAGGCGGCCACCGGGTCGTGCGTGACCATCACGATCGTCTGCCCCAACTCCCGTACGGAGTTGCGCAGGAAGCCCAGCACCTCGGCGCCGGAACGCGAGTCGAGGTTGCCCGTCGGCTCGTCCCCGAAGATGATCTCCGGCCGGGACGCCAGCGCCCGCGCGACGGCGACCCGCTGCTGCTGACCGCCGGAGAGCTGACTCGGACGGTGCTTGAGCCGCCCGGAGAGCCCCACGGTCTCGATGACGCGGTCGAGCCACGCCTTGTCGGCCTTACGGCCCGCGATGTCGAGCGGCAGCGTGATGTTCTCCAGGGCGTTGAGCGTCGGCAGCAGGTTGTACGCCTGGAAGATGAAGCCGATCCGGTCGCGGCGCAGTTGCGTCAGCTTCTTGTCCTTGAGCTTGGTCAGCTCGGTGTCGCCGATGAGCGCGCTGCCGCCGGTGACCGAGTCCAGCCCCGCCATGCAGTGCATCAGCGTCGACTTGCCGGAGCCCGACGGCCCCATGATCGCGGTGAACTGGGCCTGCTGGAACTCGACGGACACGGCGTCCAGGGCGACCACCTTGGTCTCGCCCTGTCCGTAGACCTTCGAGAGGTCCGTGGCGCGTGCGGCGGCGACACCGGCGGGTGCCGGGGCTGCGGCCGGTACGCGGGAGGAGTATGTGGTGGTCACGGGAGGGCGCTCCTGTCGGACGTCGTGCGGTTCTCGGGACCACACCATGGTGTCCTCCCGTGCGCCCCCACGGATCAGCCAGGGTGCCCGTATCGGGGCCCGCCTTGCGGGGTACGGCCGATGTACGCGGTCATCCCTGGGTATGACGGCTCCCCTGAGACCGGAGCGGGACGGTACGGGACGGGGGCGGGGGCGTTCGCGGACGGTACCGGGGACGTCGCGGGGACGGACCGGGACGGGTTCGCGGACGGTTGGGGGACGGGTCGGCGTGGGGCACGGGAGCACAGCGGACCGTCGCGCGAGGGGCGCGAGGGGCGCGCGGGGATGCGTCCCGGGCCGGGGCGAGGGTCCGCGCGCGGTCGCGCGTACCGCGCCGAAAACCGGCTGGTCGGCCGGTCCTCATGGGGTGTCGACCCCGGTGTCCGGACGGCGACTTTCCGTCATTTCCGGTGCCTGCGACGTGATCGGGGCGGGGCTCCGAAGTGGGGGACGCGGTACTGACGGCACGTCAGGTGCCCATAAAATAAGACAACATCGGGCTGACGCCCCGCAGTTGGGGGTCTGACGCTGGATAGGCTCTCCCTGCACCCTGGGGTAGGAACCCGCGCGCTCTGTGTAACCGGCGGGTCCCTGGAGCCGGTGCCCGGATGGTGGAATGTAGACACGACGAGCTTAAACCTCGTTGGCCCTTGAGGGCCGTGCCGGTTCAAGTCCGGCTCCGGGCACCACCCACGCGTCAGAGCCGTACGGCTGAGTCCCCATCTGGCGGCCTCGGCCCCGCAGTTGACGCCGGGCCCGGCCACCGGACCCATCCGCCGGCGCCGAGCGCCTTCCCGGAACTCCGCTCCGTACACCTACCGGGTGCCGACTTTCTCGATCCGCCGTACGCACCAAGTACGCCCGGGGCGCGGCCTGTTCGGTGTCCGGTGTCCCGTGCGTCAGTGCCACACGTCGGCCCCGCCCCATACCCTGGTGGGTGCCGAGCCGCACAGGAAAGGGGCGGAGCCATGTCGTACCCCGACGTCACCCCGGCGCCGATCGCGTTCGGAGAGCGCCTCCGTATCCTGCGGACGCGCCGTGGCATGACAAGGCCGGTGCTTGCCGGGCTGTTGGGCAGGTCCCCGTCCTGGCTGAAGCAAGTAGAGCGCGGAGACATTCACACCCCCTCGCTTCCGATGGTGCTTCGTATGGCCGAAGCGCTGCGAGTGCGGAACCTCTCCGACCTCACAGGCGATGCCCGAATGCCCACAGACCTCTTCATCGGCCCCGGTCACGCCCGCCTGCCCGACGTGCGCGCAGCCGTAGACGCCTTCCCTCCCGCCGCCGACGACCGGCCGGCACCGGACGCTGAGCACTTGCGGGCGCGCCTTGCGCACGCGTGGGCGGCTCGGCACTCGGCGCCCAACCACCGTGATGTCGTAGGGGCGTTGCTGCCCGACCTGATCCGTGACGGGCAACTCGCCGTACGGCAGGCCGGCACCCCGGCGGAGCGTCGCGCCGCGCAAGCCGTGCTTGCAGAGGTGTACTCGCTCGCACAGTTCTTCCTCGCCTACCAGCCCGATTCGGCCCTGCTGTGGCGAGTGGCCGAGAGAGGCATGGTCGCCGCGCAGGAATCCGAGGACCCGCACGCGCTCGGTATGGCCGCATGGCTGACCGCCGAAGCGCACCGGGACTCCGGGCACTACGACGGCGCGGACGCGGTGACTCATGAAGCCCTGCGACGGCTGGAGCCCCGCTTGCCCGACGCGGCCGAGGAAGTACGCGCCGTCGCAGGGGCGTTGCAGGTAGCAGCCGGGTACACCGCTGCACGCCGTGGGGACACCGGTAGCGCGTGGGGATGGTGGGACACGGCAGACCGTTCGGCGCACGGACTGTCCGCCGACTACTACCACCCGATCACATCGTTCTCACGTGCCGTCATGGGCGCCCACGCGGTGACGCTGGCCGTCGAACTGCACGCCGGCAGCGAGAGCGTGCGGCAGGCGACCCGGGCCGACGCTCGATCGATCCCGTCCCGTCCGCGCCGTGCGCGGCATCGCATCGAAGAAGCGCGCGCGTACCAGTTGGACGGGAAGCCTGAGACGGCGTTGGAAACGCTGGCGAAGGCACACACCAACGCCCCGGAGACGATCCGCTACAACGGCTATGCGCGCCGCATCATCCTGGAGGAGACCGAGGCGAAGGCGCCCGAGCGCCGACGCCGCGCCTTGGAACTCGCGGTCAAGGTGGGCGTTCTCGCCGCCTGAGAAAGGGATCTGACGAGGGGCAGGATTCCTGCCCCTGCTCCTCCCGGGGCGCTCCTACGGTCTGTGAGTGACCGACCACTCACAGACCGAGAGGTGTTCCCTCTGTGCCCACCATGCCGAAACTGCCCGCGTCGGCGGGGTCGTTGGGCGCCGGACCCGGCGCTGAACCGAGATGCGCAGGCGTGAGCTGGGACGCGGTGCGCATGCGTGCTGCTGCCCCCGCGTCACCACCGGCGGGAAGAAGTAGCCCGCCCAACAGACCCCCGCCCCGGGGAAATTGGACGCGCCCTCGGCGCCCGTGCTGGCTCTGCCTCCGGGCGCACCCCTCCATCACGACGAATTGAAAGGCGATCATGACCCTGCCCGCAGCAGGCAACACCGTCGCAGAAGCGGCCGACGAAGAGGCCGACGGGGCGCCGTCACCGTTAGTGCCGCGGTTCGCGATGCGTTTTTCTTCGACGCCGCGTGGTGCGCGGTTGGCGCGTCGGCTGGTGGCCAAGAGGCTGGAGCAGTGGGGGTGTTCGCCGGAGAGCGAGGCGTATCAGTCGATGGTCTCGATCGCCGGGGAGCTGTGTGCGAACGCCGTACGGCACGGTCATGTACCGGGGAGGGACTTCCGTGTCTGCCTCACCGCGACGGATGCGGTGCTGTGTATCGAGGTGACCGACACCCGGGGTGAGCGGCGCCCGAAGCCGCGCTCGAACCCCTGCGACGCGGAGAACGGGCGCGGTCTGCTCATCGTCGGCATGCTCGCGGACCGTTGGGCCGTCGTCGCCCATCCGCCCGGCCATCCCGGCAAGACCGTACGAGCCGAAGTCCACACACAGCCCGCGGAATCGAGCGCGAACCTCCCGTCACAGACCCCGTAGGGGGACCGGAGCGGACTCAGGTCCACACGTCGGGGCCGACCCGGCGCCACTCGATGAGTTCCGGGTCGTCGAACCGCACATGGTCCGGGTCGAGCCCGGCGCGGCGCAGAAACTCGGCCAGGTCGCGCAGGTCGTGCGCGAGGCCGAGGATTCGCCCGTTCGCGGTGACACGGCGTCCACCGCTCGGGGACGGAGGGTGTACGACGATCGGGGCAGCCATAGGCCCAGGGTGCGCCCCGTACCGGCGTACCGCATCCCCGGTGCCGTGAGTACGGCGCCGGGGGCGCGGATACGGAACGCAAGTGCGCTCAGGGCAGCGCCTGTTCGGTCCAGATCGTCTTGCCCGAGGTGGTGTAGCGAGTGCCCCAGCGCTGCACCATCTGCGCCACGATGAACAGGCCGCGCCCGCCCTCGTCGTCCGTCGCGCTGTGGCGCAGGTTCGGGGAGGTGTGGCCCTTGTCGGAGACCTCGACGTGCAGGCTGCGGTCCCGGATCAGACGCAGATAGATCGGGCCGACCGCGTGCCGGATGGCGTTGGTGACCAGTTCGCTGACGACGAGTTCGGTCGTGAACGCCATCTCGTCCAGGCCCCATTCGGCGAGCCGGTCCATCACCAGCGTCCGCGCGCGCGAGACCGCGCTCGGCTCCGCGGTCAGCTCCCAGGCGGTCACCTGGTCCGCGCCCAGCTCGTGGGTACGGACGAGGAGGAGCGCGGCGTCGTCCGTGGCGGGACCGTCGGGCTGCAACTCGCTCAGCGCCCGGTCGCACAGCTCCTCCAGCGTGCCTTCGCGGTCGCTGAGCACGCCCTTGAGTTTTTCGACGCCGGTGTCGATGTCGCGGTCGCGGTCCTGGACGAGGCCCCCGGTGAAGAGCGCGAGCAGGCTGCCCTCGGGCAGTTCGACCTCCATCGACTCGAACGGCAGGCCGCCCACGCCCAGCGGCGGACCCGGCGGGATGTCGAGCAGCCTGAAGTCGCCCTGGGGGTCGACGCTCGCCGCGGGCGGATGTCCCGCGCGCGCGGCGGTGCAGCGGCGCGAGACCGGGTCGTACACCGCGTAGAGGCAGGCGACGCCGAGCCCCTCGTCGGTACGGGGGACGGCGCCGGGCTCCTGATCCTCCGCGCCCTGGAGCACGAGGTCGTCGAGGCGGGAGAGCAGTTCGTCCGGCGCGAGGTCCAGCCGGGCGAGGGCGCGGACGGTGGTGCGCAGCCGTCCCATCGTCGCGGCGGCGTTCACGCCGTGGCCCACGACGTCGCCGACGACCAGGCCCACGCGCGTACCGGAGAGGGCGATCACGTCGAACCAGTCGCCGCCGACGCCCAGTCCGACGTCGGACGGGAGATAGCGGTGGGCGACGTCGACGGCCGACTGCTCCGGCAGGCCGCGCGGGAGGAGGTTGCGTTGCAGCGTCAGGGCGGAGGCGCGCTCGCGCGTGTAGCGGCGGGCGTTGTCGACGGAGAGCGCGGTACGGGTCGCCAGCTCGTTGGCGAGGGCGAGTTCGTCGTTGTCGAACGGGGCCGGGTTGGCGCTGCGCATGAAGGTGACGAGGCCCATGGTGGTGCCGCGGGCGCGGAGGGGCACGGCGAGCGTGGCGTGAACTCCGTTCTCCGTTCCGTCCGTTGGGCCCGGCGCGCTCTGCCGGTCGACCGTGACCGCATGCCGGGAGGCGAGCGAGGTGAGCTGCGGCGAGTCGGGCTCGTACTCGACGGGATACGGGACGTCGGAGGGAGCGCCGGGGAGGTCGGCAGGGGCGTACGGACTGCCCACGCGCTCCACGACTCTTATGAGCGACGGGGCGTCCCCCGGCGGACGCGGCTCCTCCCCTTCCAGTACGCCTTCGACCAGGTCCACCGTGACGCCGTCCGCGAAGGCCGGGATGACCACCTCGGCGATCTCCCGCGCGGTCGTGACCATGTCCAGGGTGGTGCCGATGCGCACACCGGCGCGCACGGTGAGCGCGAGCCGCTGCTGCGCCCGGTAGCGGTCGGTGATGTCGAGGGCGTCCTCACACACGCCGAGCACATGGCCGTCCGCGTCCATGAGCCGGTAGTACGCGCAGGACCAGACGTGGTCGTGATCCGGATCGAAGGGCGGACGGGCCTCGTAGAGCAGGCCGAAGACGGGTTCGCCGGTCTCGATCACGTTCCGCATGACGTCCTCGAGCCGCGGAGGATAGCCCTCCGAGATCACCGAGCCGCCGTCGTACAGCTCGTTGACGCGCTTGCCCACGTACTCGCTGACCTTGCGGTCTATCTCCGTCTGGTACTTGGCGTTTATCCACGTCAGCCGCAGGTCGGTGTCGTAGATGCCCAGACCGATCGGGGACTGCGTCGCCAGCCCGCGCAGCATTGCCTGGTGCGCCTCCCAGGAACGCAGCGGTTCGAGGGCGGCGGCCACCATGATCTGCGGGGGACGGCCTTCGGGGCCCGCGAGGGAGCAGAGGGTCATCGCGATGTCGAAGCGGTGGCCGTCCCGGTGGCGCGCGATGCAGGCCTGACTGCGGCATGCCGGGCCGACGGACCGGTCCAGCAGCTCTATCAGCGGCTGATCCCGCGACGTACGGTCGACGACCAGCGTGGCGAGGGGCCGGCCCAGGATCTCGCGCGGTTCATAGCCGAAGAGGTCTCCGGCCGCCTCGCTCCATCCGATGACCACGCTTTCGCTGTCGAGCAGCACCGTGGCCGCACTCGTCACGTCGAGTGGTCCACGGAAGTCGATGGTCTCGGCATCGCTCCACGCGTTCATGGCACCAATCCAGCCTGGATACGTTTCTTACAGGGTCGATCCATACGGGAGCAGACACAACCGCAGTGGGCAGAGGTGCGCCTCTGTGGTGGAACCGGTACATAGGGGTGGGCGCCGGCGGGGGCGTACGGGCGGGGGCCGGGCTTCCGCCGGGAGGGGAAAGGCTGGAATTCGCGGGCGTGCGCGGGGCTGTGGAGGGGGCGCGCCGGGGCGCGTCCGCCGGGGTCCGAGCCGCCGGTACCGGCTCGCGGGCGTACGGACCCTTCCGGGCATCCGTACGTACGGGCTCGGGGGAGCGGGGGGCGCTACTGCGGGCCGCGCGGGTCCCGGCGCTGGCGGCGTGCGGGGCCGCGGCGTCCCGGCCTGGGCGGTGCGGAGCGCTGTGAGCGCGGAGTGGAGCAGGCCGGGCACCAGTAGCCGATGCCCTGGTTGAACGTCCAGCCCTGTTCTTCGAGGTACGGGGCGGCGCGGGTGCTGCTGTGCAGGATGTGCCCGAAGAGGTCGTCCTCGATCGGGGGCGGAGGGTCGTCGATCACGAGGTCGAACACGGCGCGGGCGGGGCAGCCGATGTCGTCGCAGGCCAGATAGAACCGCACCGGACCCGGTGCCTCCCCCTCGGTCATCAGACTCATAACTCAACGCTAGGCAGCCCGCCCGGTTCCTCGCGCCCCTGTTATGGAAGCGAGCCGGTGCGGCACGGTGCGGTGGGGTCATTCCGGCCATCGGTCGTCCCCACGGCCGGAATCCGCCCCTCCGGTCAGCGTCGCTCCCGGGGTCGGTCCCGGGTCCGCCCGTCCGTCTCCGGCTCCGGCTCCATCCCCGTCCTCATTCCCGTCCCCGTCCGCGACCGCCCGCCTCTGTTCGTCCGCTCCGTGGGCAATCACCTGTGTCGCGGCCCAGCGCCCTCCGGGTCCCGGGGTGAATGGGAGATGCTGAGACACGTCAGACAGAACCCCTCACACCGGACGGACGCGGCGCACCGCCGGGCCCGCTCAAGCGCCGTGGAGTGGCATGCCGATCATGGTCTACGTGTACGGCCTGGTCGGGGCCTGTTTTCTGGGCCTCGGCTTCGTACTCCAGCAGGAGGCCGCAGCCCGCGCCCCGCTCGCCGACATCCTCTCGTTCCGGCTGCTGCTCGATCTGATGAAGGTGCCGCGCTGGCTGTGCGGCATCGGCTTCATGGTGATCGGCCAGATCCTCAGCGCGCTCGCGCTCGCCGGGGGCGACGTCTCGCGGGTGGAGCCGCTGCTCGCCACCAATCTGCTCTTCGCGATGGCCCTCGCCCGCTACATCAGCGGGCAGCGGCTCGGACGCGCGGGCTGGGGCGGGGTGGTGCTGCTCAGCGGCGGCGTCGCGATGTTCATGCTGGCGGGCGCCCCCGAGGGGTCCGACGGCAACCACGTCGGCGCGCTGCGGCACTGGCTCGTACTGGGCTCGGTGGTGGCCGTCGCCCTGGTCCTCGTCGTGATCGCGCGCCATCTGCGCCTGGTCGAGGAGCCGCCGCTGCTGGCGGCCGCGGCCGGTGTGCTCTACGGACTCCAGGACGCGATGACCCGGGAGTCCAGCACGATCCTGGACGAGCGGGGGATCGTCGGGCTGGTCACGACCTGGCAGCCGTACGCGGTCGTCGCCGCGGCCGTCGTCGGACTCGTCCTGGTCCAGAGCGCCTTCGAGACGGGGCAGTTGAGGCAGTCGCTGCCCGCGCTGACGGCCGCGGAGCCGCTGGCGGGGATCGTGTGCGGGATCGGGGTCCTGGGGGACACGGTGCGGGTGACGCCGCTGGCGATCACGGGCGAGATCGTGGGTCTGTCGGCCGCGGTCGGCGGGGTCTTCCTGCTGGGACGGCATCCCGCGATGCCCACCGGCACGGCCTCCCCGGACGGCGAGGAGGCCGCGTTCGACGAGGGCGGGCGCCCGCGCTAGCCGGACGGACGCGAAGGACGCGGCGCCCCGGACGTGCCCGGCGTACCGGAGGAGCCCGTCGGCGCCGGCCGTCCGTCCTCCCGTCCGCCCGTCCAGACGTCCGCCAGCGCCGCCCCCAGCGCCAGCAGTACGAAGGCGACGGAGAGCATCAGCCCGTGCTGGTACGCCGAGCGCCAGTCGCCCGACCCCGGTACGCCGTGGCTCTCGTTGAGGCGGCCGAAGAAGAGCGCCCCGATGCCCGCGATGCCCACCGCCGCCCCGATGCGCTGCCCGGTCTGGAGCACCCCGGCGGCGCTGCCGCCCCGCGCGACCGGTACGCGGGAGAGCGTCAGCGTCTGGTTCGGGGAGATGACCAGGCCGGTGCCCAGCCCGGCGAACAGCAGCGGCACCAGCAGATACCAGCCCGCCGCGGGCCCCCGTACGGCGTGCGCGGTGACCGCCGTCCCCGCCAGCCCCACGGCCGTCAGCGCGAGTCCGCAGGCCACGAGGCTCCGTCCGTACCGGTCCACGTGCCGGCCCCCGAACTGCGCCGCGGCTCCCGAGCCCAGCGCGAACGGGGTGATCGCGAGCCCCGCCTGTAGCGCGGTGAAGTGCAGTCCGCTCTGCAGATAGAGCGTGGTGATGAAGAAGATCGACGTGAAGCCCGCGAAGTGGAAGAGGATCAGCACACAGCCCGTCCAGTACGAGCGGATGCGGAAGAGCGAGAGCGCCACCAGCGGTTCCGTACCGCCGCTGCCGCAGCGCGATTCCCAGCGTACGAAGCAGGCCAGCAGCACGGCCGCCGCGATCAGCAGCAGCCACTTGCCGTCTCCGTGCCACTGCTGGGCCTGGACGAACGGCAGCAGCACCGCCAGCACGCCCGCCCCCAGCAGGAGGACGCCCAGCGGGTCGAGGGAGCGGGTGCTCTGCCGCGTACCGGCGGTGGGGGTGTCCGGCAGCAGCCGGTGCGCGAGGTACAGACAGACCAGCCCCGTCGGCAGATTGACGTAGAAGACCCACCGCCAGCCCTCGTCCGCGCCCGCGGCCTGGATGATCACACCGCCGAGCAGCGGTCCGATCGCGGTGGAGACGCCGACGACCGTGCCGAACATGCCGAAGGCGCGGGCCCGTTCCCCTCCGCCGAACATCTGCTGGATGAGGGCGGAGATCTGTGGTGCGATCAGCCCGCCGCCCAGGCCCTGTACGAGCCGGGCGCTCACCAGCCACGCGCTGCCGCGGGCCGCACCGCACGCGGCGGAGGCGAGCGTGAACAGCGCCAGCCCCGCCATGAAGACGCGGCGCCGTCCGCGGGCGTCGCCCATGCGCCCCGCGGGGACGAGGAAGAGGCCGAAGGAGAGCGCGTAGCCGGAGATGATCCACTGCAAGCCGGACTCGGTGGTGTGCAGGCCCTCCCGGATGGAGGGGAGGGCGACGTTGACGATCGAGACGTCCAGCAGCGACATGAAGCCCGCGACGAGGCAGACGGCGAGAGCCTTCCAGCGGCGGGCGTGAGCGGCGGACGCGGTCTCGCCGGTCTCCTCCGAGGGGCCGGAGCCGCGCTCGGGTACGGGCTCCTGCGGCGCCGGCTCACGGCTGCCGGGGCCGGTATCCGGTTCCGGCCCGCGGCCGGCTGGATCGGGCTCCGGCCCGGGTCCGTCGTCTCCGGGCGTCCTTCCCTCGGGCACTGGCGCTCCTCCGCTTCGTACGCCGCCCCGGGCCGGGTCCCGTCCGTCCGTACGTCCTCCGTGCGTTCCCTGCGTCCGTACGGCGGGCCGCGCGGGCGGCCGGGTACCCCGCCGGGCGCAAAGGGTGCGCGGGAACCCGGGGTGCGGAACCGGCCGTTCACGTCATCGACCGCCACTCCCGTCCCCGTACGCCGCTCAACGCGCATAAACTCCGGCCAAGCCCTGCCGGAGAGCGACGATCCGGGCCCCCGTCCGCAGGGAGCATCGCCCGGCCGTGAGGAGACCCGCCGTGAACCCCGAGATCGACACCAGCAAGCCGCACTCGGCACGCGTCTACGACTACTGGCTCGGCGGCAAGAACAACTACGAGGTCGACGCGGAGACGGGCCGCCGCTTCGAGCAGATGTGGCCGGGAGTGCGCGAACTGGTCGCCGCCAACCGCGCGTTCATGCACCGTGCGACGCGCCATCTGGCGCGCGAGGCGGGCATACGGCAGTTCCTCGACATCGGCACGGGCATCCCCACCGAGCCCAATCTGCACCAGGTCGCACAGGCCGAGGCCCCCGACTGCCGCGTCGTCTACGCCGACAACGACCCCATCGTGCTCCAGTACGCACAGGCCCTGCTGCGCTCGACGCCCGAGGGCCGCACCGCGTATCTGCACGCCGACGTCACCGCGCCCGAGGCGATCCTCTCCTCGATGGAGGTGCGCGAGACCCTGGACCTCGACCGTCCCGTCGCGCTGTCGCTCGTGGCGCTGCTGCACTTCGTGGCGGACGACGAGACCGCGTACGAGATCGTGGCCCGGCTGATGGAGCCGTTGCCCTCCGGCAGCTATCTCGTCCTCTCGCACGGCACCGCGGACACCGCCGAGCCGGAGAAGTCCGAGCGGGCCGCGGACTTCTACCGCTCCAACGTCAGTGACGGACAGGCTCGTTCGCACGAGACCGTCCTGCACTTCTTCGACGGGCTGGAGCTGATCGAGCCCGGACTGGTGCCCGCGCCGCGGTGGCGTCCCGACGGGGAGGGGCCGCAGATCCCGGACCACAGGGCGCTGATCCACGCGGGGGTCGCGCGCAAGCCGTAAGCGGGGTCCCGTACCGGACGGGCGCCGCCGTCCCGCCCGCCGGGCGCCGTACGAGGCGGAGCCGACGGGACGGCGGGCGGCGGCACGCGCCGGGGTGCTACTTCTTCAACAGCCCGCGCATCTCCGCGATTTCACGGGTCTGCGCGCGACGGATCTCCCGTGCCATGTCCTTCGCGGGCGCGTACGAACCGTCCGACTCCTCCGTACGGGCCATCGTGACCGCCCCCTCGTGATGGGCCGTCATCATCCGCAGGAACGCGCGGTCGAACTTCTCGCCGGACGTCTTCTTGAGCTGCGTCATGTCCTCGGAGGTCATCATCCCGGGCATGGAGTGCTCCGAGTGGCCGCCGTGCTGCGAGTGGTCCTCGCCCGCGGCCGGCACCTTCTCGCCCCACGCCTTCAGCCAGCCCGACATCCTGTCGATCTCGGGCTTCTGCGCCTTCGCGATCCGTTCGGACAGCGACTTCACCCGGGCCGACTCCGCGCGGGACGCGGCCAGTTCGGACATCTCCAGCGCCTGGCGGTGGTGCGGGATCATGCCCTGCGCGAAGGCGACGTCGGCGGCGCCCGCGCTCTTGGCAGGCTTCTTGCCGCCGTGGTGAGCCGCCCCGTGGTCCTCGCCGCCGCTCTCCTGACCGCCGCCGCACGCGGTCAGCGCGAGGGCCGCCAGCGCGGCGAACGCGGTGAACGCGGCGGCGCGCACGCCGCGGCCGACGGAGGCGCGGCCCAGGGAAGGACCGCCGGGGGAGAGGCCGTACGGGGAACGGCGTGCGGGCAGGGTCGTGTACGTGCTGTTCATGGTCGTGCTGCTCCTGCTTCTGCTGCTCGATACAGCTCGATGCGAATCGACCCGGTGTGAGCCGGCTCGCCGTGAATCGGCT
>NZ_LJGW01000129.1:15096-18233 GCF_001751255.1 Streptomyces nanshensis
TGCGCCGGACACGGCGGCGGCCCGAGCCGCGCCGTGAGGCGCCCCTATATGCGCAGGAGTTGGAGCCGGTGCAGTGAGGGCGGCGCCCGTTCCGCGCCGGTGCGCGACCAGCGGTCCGTCGGTTCCGTCGCGGGAGGCGGGCCGGTCGCCGCGCTCGCGGCGGGACCGTCCATCGCGGGAGCGCCGCTCGTACCGCCCGCGGCGCACGTCGCGTCCGCGTGCGCCGTATGGCCGTCGGCGCCGCCGCACTCGCAGTCGTCGGCGTGCTGCCGACTCCCGGACGCGTCGGGGGAGTCGGGGCTCTGGGCCATGGGGTCGTGCATCTGCCCGTGATGCGACGCAGACGCAGACGCAGAGGCAGACGCAGAGGCAGACGCCGACCCCGATGCCGGCACCGACATCGAGGCTGACATCGACGCTGACATCGATGGTGGCGACGACATCGACGCTGACGACGACGGCCACGGGCCCAGCCCGTGCATCGCGAGCAGCCCGCCCAGTACGGCCATGACCAGCAACGGCAGCGCCCAGGCCCGTCCCTGGAGGGCGCGCGCGGAAGACCCCGCCGGGCGGTTGCCGATCACCCGGGCATCGTACGGCGAGAGATCCGGCGCCCGGCCGGGGGTTGTGCGCCACGGCAGAACTTTCGCCCCGCGCGGCGGCGGCCCGCCCCCGGTTCCGCCGCGCCGCCCGCGGCACGCCGCGCCCCCGTACGAGCACGTGTCCGCCCGTGATCGCGTGGTACACACACGCCCATGACGGCGGAGGTGAGGGCGTGTTCGCGGGGCTGAGGAAGCCGGAGGGTCACCCCTCGCGCACCGTCGCGGCAGCCGAAGTGCTCGCGTGGTGGGCGGTGCTGACGGTGCTGTGGCTGATGCTGATCTCGACGGTGGACGTGGTCGAGGTGGTCGTCGGCACGGCTCTCGCCCTGCCCGCCGCTGCCGCCGCCAGGGCGGCACGGCTGGCGGCCCGGCGTACGGAGGTGCGCTCCCGGTGAGCGCCTCCGAAGGCTGGCTCGCCGCGGCCGTCGTGCCCCTGCTGGGTCTGCTGCCCGTCCTCTGGTACGCGGCGACGGGCGCCCCGAGCAGCCGGCTCGTCGCCCAGAACCTGGCCCAACTGCTCGGCGCGCTCGCCCTGTTGCTCTCCGCCCAGGGCTTCGGCCGTCCCGACTACCTGGACGTGGCGCTCGTCCTCGCCGTCCTCGCGCCCGCGGGCACCCTCGTGTACGCGCGCTTCCTCGGCGGGCTGCCGCCGGCCCGGGTCGTGCGCTGGACCGCGCTCGTCGGCGTCCCGTCGGCCGTGGTGCCGCTGTGCGTGGCGGCCGGGCCGGGCCGTCAGGCGGTCAAGGTGCTGGTGATCGGGGCGCTGCTGCTGGCGGGTGCGCTGGTCACCAGCGGAGGGTCGCAGTCCAGTACGGAGACGGAACCGGAGCCGGAGCCCGACGCGGAGCCCGGCAGGGACCCCCGTCCGCGGCCGGCCCCGGCGCCGGACTCGCCCCCGCGGGAGGCGTCCCCGCGTGACTGACGTGCTTCTCGCCCTCGCCCTGCTCCTCGTCGCCGTCACGGCGACCGCGGCCGTGCTGAACCGCGAACCGGTGCGCCAGGCGCTCGTCCTCTCCTTCCTCGGACTCGCGCTCGCGCTGCTCTTCACCTTCGTACAGGCGCCGGACGTGAGCCTGTCGCAGCTCGCCGTCGGCTCGGCGGTGACACCGCTGATGATCGTGCTGACGGTCCGGAAGGTACGGCGCGACGCGGGCACCGGTCCCGGTCCCGGCCCGGATTCCGGCCCTGACCCCTCTGCGAACACCGGCCCGGCTCACGGGCGTTCCGGAGGCGACGGCCCCGGCGAAGGAGGGCGGCGGTGACGCGGCGCGGCAGGCTCGTGCTCTTCCTGGCGGCGGCGGCCGTCGTCGCGGCGCTGCTGGCCGCCGCCTTCGTCGCGCTGCCGCACTTCGGCGGCGCCCACCACCCGTACGGGGAGCGCGCGGTACGCGCGGCGTTCGCGCACCGCACGGCCAACGCCATCGCCTCCGTCAACTTCGACCAGCGCGCCTTCGACACCCTCGGCGAGGAGAGCATCCTCTTCGCCGCCGTCCTCGGCGCCCTGGTGCTGCTCCGGCAGACCGCGGGCGAGCGGCGCCGCCCGCCCCGTCCGACCCGCGTCTCCCCGGCGATCCGCCGCCTCGGCGTGCTGCTGCTGCCGGTCACGCTGCTCGTCGGCCTGTACGTCGTGGCACACGGTCAGATCACGCCCGGCGGCGGATTCCAGGGCGGAGTCGTCGTGGCCACGGCGCTCCATCTGCTCTATGTCGCCGCGGACTACGGGGCGTTGGAGCGGCTGCGTCCGCTGTCGCTGTACGAGATCGGGGACGCCGCGGGCGAGGCCGCCTACGCCGTCACCGGCATCGCGACGGTGCTCGCGGGGTCGGCCTTCCTCGCCAACGTCCTGCCGTGGGGGACGTTCGGGACGCTGTCCTCGGCCGGCACCGTCGTCGTACTGAACGCCGCCGTCGGCATGGAGGTGGCCTGCGGCGTGGTCGTACTGCTCGCGACGTTCCTCGACCAGGCCCTGGAGATCGAGAAGCCGGAACCGCGGCAGGGCGACGGGTCCGCCCGTCCCGGAGGAGGCGGCGGATGAGCGTGCTGCCCTACCTCGTCGCGGGCTGGATCTTCCTCATCGGTGTGTACGGGCTGGTGACCAGCCGCAATCTGATCCACGCCGTCGGGTGTCTGGCCGTCACCCAGTCCTCCACGTACGTGCTGCTGCTCGCGATCGGCTACCGCGACGGCGGCACCGCGCCCGTCTACGCGAGCGTGCCCCGCGACGCCCGCGTCGTCGACCCCGTCGTCCAGGCGCTGACCCTCACGGACGTCGTCGTCGGCGCCACCGTCACGGCGCTGCTGCTCGCGCTCGTCATCCAGCTCAACAAGCGGCACGGCACGATCGACCCCGACGAGCTGTCGGCTCTGAAGGGCTGAGCGGGGGTGGCGGCGGAATGAACGCGGCGCGGCTGCTGCCGCTCGTCGTCGCGGTGCCGCTGCTGGGCGCGGCCCTGCTCGCCGCGGTGGCGCGACGGCTGCCGCGTGCCGCGTCGGACGCCGTCGCCGTCCTCTTCGCCTCGCTCTCCGCCGCCCTCG
>NZ_LJGW01000128.1:0-171 GCF_001751255.1 Streptomyces nanshensis
CGGCGACGGCGGCGACGGTCGGGGCGCCGCCCGCGGCCACGCGCACCACGTCCGGCTCCGGCAGATCCTCCAGGACCTGCGGGGCGGTGCCCTGTACGAGGTGCACCTGTACGCCGAAGCGCCGGGCCGCGGCGTCGGTACGGGCACAGGCGCGGGCGTCCCGGTCGACGG
>NZ_LJGW01000128.1:353-23397 GCF_001751255.1 Streptomyces nanshensis
TGGGCGTGGGTCTGGGCGATCCCGTACGGCTGTGCGCCCTGCCCCGGCTCGTCCTCCGCGTAGAGCCCGGCGGGCAGCGCCCAACCCCGCACCGTCGGCGGGTAGTCGGTGCCGTGCGCCGCCAGCCAGCCGCTGCCGTGCCCGCCGGCCGGACCGCCGGACGCGGCGCCCTGCCCGGGGTGCGGCTCGGCCGGTCCGGTCGAACCGCCCGCCACGATCACGACGTTGGGGTCCCGCCAACTGTGGTCGGCGACCTTGTCGGAGGTGAGGACGGTGACTTCCTCGTGCTCCGTGCCCAGCGCCTCGCAGATGACGAACGTACGGTGCACCGGGCCCAGCAGCAGGGCGAGTTCGGCGGGTCCGGCGCCCGGCGAGGTGAGCACGCCGACCTTGGTGTGGGCGCGGCAGACGTTGACGGCGTGGCGCAGCGTACGGGAGTTGGCGACCACCAACTGGGCGTCGTCCCACGGCATTCCGGCGCGGGCGAAGGCCGAGGCCATGGCGGAGACGGCCGGGACCACCTCGACCTCCAGGCCGTGTTCGGGCGCCCGCAGCGTCCGTACGACGCCGAAGAAGCCCGGGTCGCCGTCCGCGAAGACGACGGCGCTGCCGCGGTGGCGGGCGATGCGGCCCGCGGCGAGGGAGACGCTGCCGAGCCTGATCTGCTCGGCGCGCGGCGGCACTTCGGGCATCTGGAGGTGGTGTGCGGCTCCCGCGACGAGCGTGGCCGCACCGAGGGCGGAGCGGGCGGGACCGGACAGCGGCGACCCGTCCCACCCGATCACGGTGACGCGGTCGGCCATCGCGCTGCTCTCCTGGGGCTCGTCGCAGGTGGGGGCTCGTCGAGCCTACCTCCGCGGCGGCGGGAGCCGGATGCCGGGTGCGGACGGTTCCGGGACGGCGGTTCCGACATGGGCGGCTACGAGGGAATCGGCCCTGCGGAAGGCGTCTCTCACCACGGACTTCGCGCGGTTCGAGCGGTTCGCGGAACTCGCGGAACCCGCGGGACGAGCGCCCCGCGCGGACGCGTCAGTGCGGCGAGTGCAGCCAGTCCGGGTAGGAGGCGTAACCGCCGGTGTCGGCGAGCTGTTCGGGGATGCCTTCGAGGTCCTCGGGCAGCAGGCTCCACACGAGCAGATCGGTGCGGATCTCCGCCCAACCGCCGTCCTCGGTACGGGTGCGCGCTATCCAGGCGTTGCGCAGCACGCCCTCGCTGATGCACCCGAGCTTCTGGGCGACCTGCTGCGCGGCGGTGTTGTCGGCCGCCGTACGCAGCTCCATCCGCTCGAACTTCTGGTCGCGGAAGAGCCATTGGGCCACGGCGAGCACCGACTCCGAGGCGTAGCCCTCGCCGCGCGCCCAGGGTGCGGTGACGTACCCGGCCTCGGCGGCGAGGATGCGCCAGTCGGTGTGGCCGAGCTGGACGAGGCCGACGAGGCGCTGCGTGAGCAGTTCGGTGACGGCGAAGACGATGCCCTCGCCCTCGGTCCGTACCGCGGGGGCGCGCCGCAGGATGAACTCCCGTGCGTCGGCGTCCCGGTAGGGCACGGGGACGGTCGTCCAGGCCGCCACCAGTTCGTCGCGCATCATCTCGGTGAGCGAGGGCACGTCCGCTTCCTCGAACGGGCGCAGCACGAGGCGGTCCGTGCTGATCGAGACGTCCGGAAAGGTCGAAGTCATGCGCCGCTCCATACGGATCGAGGGGCTGGGGTGTCACTCCCCAGAAGACCACCGCGGGGTCTGCCGGCCGTTCTGGGAGGACCGCCGACAGGGGTCCTGGGGTGCACCAGACGATTGCCGCAGTGCACAGCATGCAGCATCGGGCGCGGTGCGCGCAGTGCCCGGGACGCCCTTCGCAGGCTGGACGCGGCGCGGCGTAACGACTTGTCGATACGGGGACCTGCGCCGGGTCCCGTTCGGGGCTTCCGTGCAGGCCCGCGGCGGGCGGCGGACGGGCGCGGAGGGCGGCCGGGGAATCGGACCGTTGTGTTTCGCTTCTCCGAATTGCCTGCTGCGGGCAGGAGTTGGACCCTTCGCCCCGGAAGTGGATCAGGCCGGGGCGACATCGAACGGCGCCGGTTCCCTGCGGATCACCCCGTACGGTCGCCGGGCCGCTGCGGCACGGACCGGTACGGGACGGTCCCGCGCGAGGAGTCCCGCGGCGCCCCTTCTAGACTGCGGACCGTGTTCACGCCGCTCACCGTCGCCCTCGCCGTGGCCGCGATCGCGCTGGCCGCGTGGTGCGGCTGGGCCGCCTACCGCGATCAGCCCACCAAGGACTGGCACTTCATCGGCATGGCCGTGGTGGCGCTCCTCGGCCTCGCCCAACTCGTCGTCGGCATCGTCCGGCTGGCCACGGGCGGCGAAGCGGCGGAGGGCACGGCCATCTTCGTCGCGTATCTCGCCGCCGTCGCCGCCTGCATCCCGGTGGTGGGCCTGATCTCGCTGACGGAACGGACGCGTTGGGGCTCGCTGACCGTCGCCGCCGGGGCGCTGGTGCTGGCGGTGCTCCAGGCGCGGCTGCACGAGATCTGGGGAGGGGGCGGTCCGGGTGGCGCCTGAACCACAGCGGTCACAGGACCCGCAGGAACCACAGAATTCGCAGGAGCCACAGCGGCCGGGCGGCGGCCCGCAGGAGCGGGGCGAGCCCGCGCGGCGCGCAGGCATCGGCAAGGGACCCGGCACGCTGCTCGTCACGCTCTACGGCATCTTCACCGTCGGCGCCGCCTCCCGCTCGATCGTCCAGCTCACCACCCGCTTCGACGAGGCGCCCCTGGCCTATGTGCTCTCGGCCGTGGCCGCGCTCGTCTACGCGTTCATCACGCTGTCCCTCGTACGGGGCGGGGAGCGGGCGCGCAGGGCGGCGTTCGGCTGCTGCTGCGTGGAGTTGCTGGGGGTGCTGGCGGTGGGCACCTGGACGCTGGTGGAACCCTCCGCCTTCCCCGACGCGACCGTGTGGTCGGACTACGGCATGGGCTATCTCTTCATCCCGGTCGTCCTGCCGGTCACGGGCCTGATCTGGCTGCGGCGCTCCCGTACCGGCGAGCCCGGCCGGACGAGCTGAACGGACGGAACCGGCGGGACAGTTGGGACCGCTGGGACCGCTGGGACGGGCCGGCGCGGGCTGAACCCCGTCAGGCGCCGACGCCGACGGCCGTCGCGCCGCCCGCCGCCGTCCCGACGTCCTTCGTCATCGCCGTCAGCCTCACCTTCCGGTCCCGCTCGGTGCCGGTGCCGGTGCCGGACGCGGTGTAGCCGCACTTCCGGTACAGCCGCAGATTGCCGCTGCGGTGCCCGGTGACGAGGTGGTAGCGCTTGGCGTCCCGCTCCCGTGCCAGCCGTTCCTCGATGGCGGCCAGCAGACGCCCGCCGAGGCCGTGCCGCTGAAGGCGCGGGTGTACGCAGAGCCGGTCGATGCGGGCGGTGCCGTCGGGGTCGACCGAGCCCCGCACGGAGCCGACGACCTCCTCGCCGAGCCGGGCCACCAGCACGCAGCCGGCGGCCATTTCGGCGCGCAGCGCGTCGAGGGTCTGGGTGAGCGGAGCGATGGCGTAGTCGCCGTACGCCTCCGCTTCGCTCTGGAAGCACAGGTACTGCAGCTTGAGGATGTGCTCGGCGTCGCCTTCGACCGCCGCAGAGATGGTCACACTCATGCCCATGTGCGCCTGCCTCCCCTGATCATGGTGCGTCCGGGCGCGGGCCGGTGTTCGAGGGGTGGCCGCGCGCCCGGACTCTGTCCGCCCTGGTGACGCCGATTGCTGTCCGCAGCATTCCCCCGAGTTCACGTCCCGCAATCCGACGCCGCGAGCATTGTGCGCAGGCAACCCAGACATCGGGAACGAACCGGCCCCAGGCTGCCCTGTGACATTCCCAACTCACCTGCTGCTTCGGCGTAGGTGAGGTCTCTGCCGGAGAAGAGCGTCCGCAGCACCTCGGGGCACGGACCGGGCAGCCCGGCGACCGCCTCGGCGAGCAGCCGCCACCGCTCGGCGGCCAGCACCACCGCCTCCGCGGACGGCTCCTGCGCGAATCCGGCCTCCGGCAGCGGTGCCTCGCGGTTGCGGCGGCGCCGTGCCCGGCGCGACTCGGCGCGTACGGCGCTGCGCACCCAGCGCGCGGACGGCACGGCCTGGACGGACGGTACGGAAGTGACGGCCGGTACGGACTGCGCCGGACGGCCCGCCGCCCGCGCCTCACTGTCCGTACCGGGGCTTGACTCCAACCAGCGCAGCCATACGGCCTGTTGGAGCTCCTCCGGGTCCTCGCCCGAGGCCGCCGCCTCCGCGGCGCACTCGGCGGCCATTAGTTCCGGCAGCTCCGGCAGCTCCGGCCACACGCCGCCGGCACCCGCGCGGTGGCGGGTGCCGGAGTTATGGCCTGCGGGGAGACCGGCGGCGGTACGGGGATCGGTCGCGGCACGGAAAGTGCTGCCGGAGCGGTGGTTCATGCAGGCCGCAACGCCCCGCGCACCTCCGGCCGTTGCCGGGCGGCGGCGATGCCACCCCACCGAGTGACGTGTGACGCCGCTGCCGCCCGGCTCTGCCGGAGCCGGGTCAGCCCGCCCGGAAGTCCTCCGCCGCGAGCAGCGCCGTGTCGGCGTTGTCGGAGAAGATCCCGTCGATGCCCGTACGGAAGTACGCGCTGAACGCCCCGAACGCGTCACCGTAGGCGTTCGGGTCCGAACCCCGCCGGAACTCGGTGGGCAGGAAGGTGTTCTCGTTCCGCATCGTGTACGGGTGCAGGATCAGCCCCTGCGCGTGCGCGTCCCGTACGAGCGTGGTCGGCTCGCCGAGGCTGCCGTCGTCCTTCTTCGGGATGACGAGATCGACCAGCGGGCCGATGCCGTCGGCGAAGCGTGCCATCCACTTCAGCCCCTCCGGCGTGACCAGGTCGGCCACCGTCCGCGGGTCGCCGGCCTCCACGAAGTCCCAGGGCTGGGAGTCGGGTGCGTCCAGCAGACAGACGCCGGGGCAGTCCACCAGCGTCTTCAGCTTCCGGATGCTGCCGGGCTCGAAGGACTGCACGAAGTTCGGGGAGTCGGCGCGGTGCCGCCCGTACTTGCGCAGCAGCTTCGCCAGCCGCGGCTCCAGCTCCATGCCGAGCTTGCGGAAGTAGGTGGGGTGCTTGGTCTCGATGTGCAGCCACACGGGACGGCCGCGCCGCTTGCCCTCCTTCTGCGCCCACTTCAGGACGTCCTCGAAGACCGGCACCTCCCAGCGCCCGTCGTAGAGGGTGTTGCGCTGGCGGTTCTCCGGGATGCGCTCCTTCGCGCGCAGCGTGCGCAGCTCGGCGAGGGTGAAGTCCTCGGTGAACCATCCCGTCAGCTTCTGCCCGTCGACCGTCTTCGTCGTCTTGCGGCCCGCGAACTCCGGGTGGTCGGCGACGTCCGTGGTGGCCGTGATGTCGTTCTCGTGACGGCAGACCAGATGTCCGTCCTTGGTGGGCACCACGTCCTGCTCGATCACGTCCGCGCCCATCTCCAGGGCGAGTTGGTACGAGCCGAAGGTGTGCTCCGGCCGGTAGCCGCTGGCGCCGCGGTGCCCGATCACCGCGGGGACGGGCAGCCCCTTGCCGCCGTGCCGGTCCTTCCCGCGTCCCCCGCTGCGTTCCTCCGCGAGCGCGCTCCCGCCCGTACCGACCGTGGCCGCGCCTGCCGCGCCCAGTACGGCCGCTCCGAGCACGAGTCTCCGACCCGGCTGCTGCTCCTGTCCCATGGGCTCTCCTCAGCTCCGTTGCACGTGTGTTCCGTACGCCTGAACGCGGACGGTTCCTGCGTACGACTGGCTGATCGTAGGTCGGGCCCGCGTACGGGAGGGAGGCGTAGCGCCGAACATGCGGGAAACACGGCCAAGATGACACTCCGACGCACTCGGGCACGGCGGTCGGGAGACGGCGAAGAGACGTTATTCCGTGTCAACTCCGTGTATCGGTCCCATGACCCCGGTGTGCGCGCCGCCTGCGGCGGCAAGTATCGTCCTCACCTGCGCGGGTCCGCGCACGACGACACCGACCGGAGGAACCGTTGTCCCGTTTCCGTCTGATCAAGGCACTGCTCGGCCCGCTGCTGCGGCTGCTGTTGCGCCCGCAGGTGGAAGGGGCTGAGCGGATTCCCGCGCACGGCCCGGTGATTCTCGCCGGCAACCACCTCACGTTCATCGACTCGATGGTGCTGCCGCTGGTCACCCGGCGTCAGGTGTTCTTCATCGGCAAGGACGAGTACGTGACGGGCCGCACCCTCAAGGGCCGCCTCATGGCGTGGTTCTTCACCGGCGTCGGCATGATCCCGGTCGACCGCGACGGCGGCCGGGGCGGTGTCGCTGCGCTGATGACGGGCCGCCGCATCCTCGACGAGGGCCAGGTCTTCGGCATCTACCCGGAGGGCACCCGCTCCCCCGACGGCCGCCTCTACCGGGGCCGTACGGGCATCGCCCGGCTCGCGCTGATGACCGGCGCCCCCGTGGTGCCGTTCGCGATGATCGGGACGCGCGAGATCCAGCCGGACGGCAAGGGCATTCCGCGCCCGGCACCCGGCAGGCGCATCGGGGTGCGCTTCGGCGACCCGCTGGACTTCACCCGGTACGAGGGCATGGACCGCGACCGCTACGTCCTGCGCGCCGTGACGGACGAGGTGATGAGCGAGGTCATGTGCCTGTCCGGCCAGGAGTACGTCGACATCTACGCGACGAAGGCGAAGGCGGCCTGACGCACGCCGGGCGGCCCCGGCCGGGTGACGGTCCGGGTGACGTGGCCCCGGCGCGGATTGGGCGGCGGCCGCGCGGTGCACCCGCGCGGCATGCCGGAAACAGGTGAGAACGGCCCCGGGCGCGGACCGCGCCCCGAGACGGAACGGGCCGCCGCGGACAGTCCCACCGCACTGGGCGGGCGGTCCTGGAAGGCCGTGCTGCGGCGCACGGTACGGGAGTTCACGGACGACGAGCTGAGCGACCGCGCCGCGGCGCTCACGTACTACGCGGTCCTCTCGATCTTCCCGGCGCTGCTGGTGCTCGTCTCCGTGCTCGGCATCCTCGGCAAGGGCTCGATCGACGCGATCCTCGGAAACGTCGCGAAGTTCGCGCCCGGCTCGGTCCGCGACGTCCTCACCCACGCCGTGCGGAACCTGGAGGGCAGCAGCAGCACCGGCAGCGTCCTGGCCGTCGTGGGGCTGCTCGGCGCGCTGTGGTCGGCGTCCAACTACGTGGCGGCGTTCATGCGTACGGCCAACGTGGTCTACGACCTGCCGGAGGGCCGTCCCGTATGGAAGACGACGCCTCTGCGGCTCGGGCTGACGCTGCTGCTGATGCTCGTTCTCGCCGTCGGCACGCTGCTCGTCGTCTTCACCGGCCCGCTCGCCCGCCGGGCCTCGGACGCGCTGGGCCTGGGCGGTACGGCGCTGACCGTCTGGAACTACGCGAAGTGGCCGGTGCTGCTGCTCCTGGTCGCGCTGATGATCGCGCTGCTGTACTGGGCGGCGCCGAACGTGAAGGGACGCGGACTGCGCTGGGTCACGCCGGGCAGCGCGCTGGCGGTGCTGATCTGGCTGGCCGCCTCGGCGGGCTTCGCGGTATACGTGGCCAACTTCAGCTCGTACAACAAGACGTACGGGACGCTGGCGGGCGTCATCATCTTCCTGGTCTGGCTGTGGATCACCAATCTGGCCGTCCTGCTGGGCCTGGAGTTCGACGCGGAACTGGCGCGGCAGCGCGCCGTCAGCGGCGGACACCCCAGCGGCGAGGAGCCGTATGTGACGCCGCGCGACACCCGTAAGTGGCCCGGCTCCCGGGACGGCGAGGAGGGTCGCGACGACGGGCAGGGCGAGGGCGGGCCGCACCGGGCGGCGTAGCGGGCGGGGCGGCGGGCCGCAGGGTCCGTGGCCGAGCGTCGCCGTCCACGCATGAAGGGGCGCCGGGCCGCCTGCCGCGGCTCCGGCGCCTTCGCCGGCTCCCCTGCTCCGTAGCGCCGTCACGCACGAAGTGCCGTACCGGCACGGCCCGTTGTGCCGTCCGGTCCGTACACCCGTGACGTCAGGCCGGCCAGGTCCCCGTCAGACCGCGGACGCCGGTGGCGCCGCTGCGGTGGATGACGGCCTTGACCACGGCCGCGAGCGCGCCCTTGAGCGCGACGGCCGGGAGGATCTGCTTCCAGGCGCGCTCCTCGTCGGAGGCGTCCGGAACGTCGTCCTCGTGCGCGACCGCCTTCCAGACCTTGCTGAAGAGCGCGCTGGCGATCATGCCGCCGAGCAGGCCGGAGAGGATCGCGAAGGGCTTGTAGAGCGCTTTGACCACACCGCTCACCTCCTTCCGCACATCCCGGACTTCCGCTTGGCGCCGAGCTTTCCGAGGGCGCCGTGCCTGCGGTGCGTCCAGTGGCCGCGGCCCGAGAACTGCTGCCGGTGCAGCACGAGGTAGATCACCAGCGCCGCGGCGCCGAGTCCGCCCACGGCGGCGATGGCCGGGCCGGGCCGCGTGAAGCCGCGGTTCGCGGCCTCCTCCGCCGTGTGCTGCACACGGGCCTTGGCCTCGTTGGCCTCGAAGAGGGCCTTGGACTTGGCGTGCGCGGCCATCTCCCGCGCATGCGCCTTGACGTCCGCCTTGCCCGCCAGCTCCGCGACGGTGTCGGCCAGCTCCTCGCGGGCCTGCTCCACCTCGGCCCTGAGCTGCCGGCTGTCGGGGGCGGTGCCGGACTTGCGCGTCATCGCTGGGCTCCTTCCCTGATCGCATCGACATCGGCCTTGACGCTGTCGATGGTCCTCTCGGGTTTCGCCGGCCCGGCCGAGCCCAGCTCACGCTTCCCCACCAGGGCCAGCACGGCGGCCGTCAGCAGCAGCCCGCCGGCCACGATCAGGGCCGCCGCCCATACGGGAAGCGCCACGGATATGCCGGCGATCGCGGCGAAGACCATCGCCCACAGGGCCAGCAGCCCCATGATCGCGGCCCCGCCGAACATGCCGCCGCCGAAGCCGGCGTGCTTGCCCTTCTCCTTCATCTCGGCCTGCGCGAGACGCATCTCGCTGCGCACCACGTCGCTGAGCTGCTGCGAAGCCTGCTTGGTCAGCTCGGCGACCGTGCTGTGGTTCGTCTCGTCCGGCCGGTGACGCACAGATCCGATCATCAGGTCTCGCCTCGCTTCGTATCGGAGGCCCCTCGGGTGCCCGTACGCGAGACGGCTACGCGTGAGCCGCGTCGGCCCCGGTCAGCGCCGGTCAGCCCTGGTCGGCCCCGGTCAGCGCCGGTCGGCGGCCCAGGCGTGCTGCGCGCCGAGGTCCTCGCGTACCTCGGCGAGCTGGCGGGCCACCGCCGAGGGCGCCGTGCCGCCGCGTCCGTCGCGGGAGGCGAGGGCTCCGGGGACGGTCAGGACCTCGCGTACCCGCGGCCCGAGGTGCGGGGAGATCGCCGCGAACTGCTCGTCCGTGAGCTCGTCCAGCTCGATGCCCTCGCGCTCGCAGACCCGTACGCACTCGCCCGCGACCTCGTGCGCCACCCGGAAGGGGACGCCCTCGCGCACCAGCCACTCGGCGATGTCCGTGGCCAGCGAGAAGCCCGCGGGCGCCAGCTCCGCGAGGCGTTCGCGGTGCACGGTGAGCGTCGCGAGCATCCCCGTGAAGGCGGGCAGCAGCATTTCGAGCTGGTCGCAGGAGTCGAAGACGGGCTCCTTGTCCTCCTGGAGGTCGCGGTTGTACGCGAGGGGCAGGGCCTTGAGCGTGGCCAGCAGCCCCGTGAGGTTGCCGATCAGCCGCCCGGACTTGCCCCGCGCCAGCTCGGCGATGTCCGGGTTCTTCTTCTGCGGCATGATCGACGAGCCCGTGGAGAAGGCGTCGTGGAGGGTGACGAAGGAGAACTCCTTGGTGTTCCAGAGGATGATCTCCTCGGCGATCTTCGAGATGTCGACCGCCGTCATCGCCGTGATGAAGGCGAACTCGGCGACGAAGTCCCGCGAGGCCGTCCCGTCGATCGAGTTCGCGGACGAGCCGTGCTCGAAGCCCAGGTCGGCGGCGACCGCCTCCGGGTCCAGGCCGAGCGAGGACCCGGCCAGCGCGCCGGAGCCGTACGGGGAGACGGCGGTGCGCGCGTCCCACTGGCGCAGCCGCTCGGCGTCCCGGGAGAGGGCCTGGGCGTGGGCGAGGACGTGGTGGGCGAAGAGCACGGGCTGGGCGTGCTGGAGGTGCGTACGGCCGGGCATCGCCACGTCGGGGTGGGCCTCGGCGAGGCCGACGAGCGCTTCCTGCAGCTCGGCGAGGAGGCCGCCGAGGATGCGGGCGTGGTCGCGCAGATACATCCGGAAGAGCGTGGCGACCTGGTCGTTGCGGGAGCGGCCCGCGCGCAGCTTGCCGCCCAGGTCGGGGCCGAGGCGCTCCAGCAGGCCGCGCTCCAGCGCGGTGTGCACGTCCTCGTCGGCGACGGTGCCGGTGAACGAGCCGTCGGCGACGTCCCGTTCGAGCTGGTCGAGCCCGTCGGTCATCCGCGTCAGTTCGTCGGCGGTCAGCAGTCCGGCCTTGTGCAGCACACGGGCGTGCGCGCGCGAGCCGGCGATGTCGTACGGGGCGAGGCGCCAGTCGAAGTGCACGGACGCGGAGAGCTTCTCCAGCGCCTCGGAGGGACCGTCGGCGAAGCGCCCGCCCCACAGCCGTACGTCCTGGCCTGCCCCTGGGGCCCCGGCATCGGTCCGCGGCGCTTCGTTCCCGGTCATGGGGGTGTTCTCCTCGGTGCTTCTCGGCGCTCGCGGGCGCCCGGCGGTGCTGGGTCGTGCTCGGTGGTGCGCGTGGCGCAGACCGCCTCCCCGCCGGGTGCGGCGGGGAGGCGGCCAGGGTGTGGCTGTGAACGGCCCTGGCGGTGGGCCGGGTTGGACGAAGACTACTGGGCCAGGTCCCGCTTCGCGGCGATCTTGCTGGACATGCCGAACAGCTCGATGAAGCCCTTGGACATCGACTGGTCGAAGGTGTCGCCGCTGTCGTACGTCGCGAGGTTGAAGTCGTACAGGGACTGCTGGGAGCGCCGTCCCGTGACGACGGCCCGGCCGCCGTGCAGCGTCATCCGGATGTCGCCGCTGACGTGCTCGCTGGCCTCGTCGATGAAGCCGTCCAGGGCGCGCTTGAGCGGGGAGAACCACAGGCCGTCGTAGACGAGTTCGGCCCACCGCTGCTCCACCTGCCGCTTGTAGCGGGCCAGTTCGCGTTCGACGGTGACGTTCTCCAGCTCCTGGTGCGCGGTGATGAGCGCGATGCCGCCCGGCGACTCGTACACCTCGCGGGACTTGATGCCCACGAGCCGGTCCTCGACCATGTCGATCCGGCCGACTCCCTGGGCGCCCGCCCGGTCGTTGAGCTGCTGGATCGCCTGGAGGACGGTCACGGGCCTGCCGTCGAGGGCGACGGGGACGCCCTTCTCGAAGGTGACGACGACCTCGTCGGCCTCCCGCGGGGTGGCCGGGTTCTCGGTGTACTCGTAGACGTCCTCGATCGGCGCGTTCCAGATGTCCTCCAGGAAGCCGGTCTCGACGGCCCGGCCGAAGACGTTCTGGTCGATGGAGTACGGCGACTTCTTGCTCGTCGCGATGGGCAGGCCCTTCTCCTCGCAGAAGGCGATCGCCTTGTCCCGGGTCATCGCGTAGTCCCGTACGGGGGCGATGCACTTGAGGTCGGGGGCGAGGGAGGAGATGCCCGCCTCGAAGCGGACCTGGTCGTTGCCCTTGCCGGTGCAGCCGTGGGCGACGGTGGAGGCGCCGTGCTTGTGCGCGGCGGCCACGAGGTGCTTGACGATGGTGGGCCGGGAGAGGGCCGAGACCAGGGGGTAGCGGTCCATGTAGAGCGCGTTGGCCTTGATCGCCGGGAGGCAGTACTCGTCGGCGAACTCCTCCTTGGCGTCCGCCACTTCGGCCTCGACGGCGCCACAGGCGAGAGCGCGCTTGCGGATCACGTCCAGGTCCTCGCCTCCCTGGCCGACATCGACGGCGACGGCGACGACCTCGGCCCCGGTCTCCTCGGCGATCCAGCCGATGCAGACGGAGGTGTCAAGGCCGCCGGAGTAGGCGAGTACGACGCGCTCAGTCACGGGGTTCTCCTTACAGTGCATACGCTGATGGGCATAAGTATGCACTCCCCCGTATGTCTCGTCAAAGCAGCAGGTCAGAGGCGGAGGGGCGGGTCGGGGAGGAGGGAGAACGGACGGAGGGGAACGGACGGGGGAACGCCCGGCCGGGAGGATGCGGTCAGCCGCCGAGCTCCTCGCGGAGCACCGCGACATGGCTGTAGTCGAGCTGCTCCTCCTTCACGGCGGTCAGCAGCGTCACCGTGCCGCCGTCCACATGCGAGCGGAGCCGGTCCAGATATTCGTGCTTCTCGGGCTCGGCGAGTTCGGCACGGTAGCGCTCGGCGAACTCCCCGAAGCGTTCCGGATCGTGCCCGTACCACTTGCGCAGCCCGGTCGAGGGCGCGATCTGCCGGACCCACTCGTCCAGCCGCGCGTCCTCCTTCTTCATGCCGCGCGGCCACACCCCGTCGACGAGCACCCGCAGCCCGTCCTGCCGGGGGCTGGCCTTGTCGTAGACGCGCCGTACCCGCACATGCTTCGTCTGTGTCATGTCTCCAGGGTGGGACAGCGGCGGACGCTCCGCGCGGCGCGGGCCGGCTCAGTGCTCCTTCTGCGCCAGGTTCAGCAGATGGCCGGCGAGGGCCTGCCCGCCGTCGGGGGCGCGGCTGATGAGCAGCAGGGTGTCGTCCCCGGCGATGGTGCCGATGATGTCGTGGATGCCCGCCTGGTCGATGGCGGAGGCGAGGAACTGGGCCGCGCCCGGGGGCGTGCGCAGGACCACCAGATTCGCCGACGCCTCGGCGGAGATGAGGAGTTCGCCGGCGAGCCGGGCCATGCGGGCCTCGCTCGCCGACTCCCCCAGCGGGGCCTTCGGCGTACGGTCGCCGCCCTCGCCGGGCACCGCGTAGATCAGCTCGCCGCCGGTGTTGCGGATCTTCACCGCGCCCAGTTCGTCGAGGTCGCGCGAGAGGGTGGCCTGTGTGACGGAGAGTCCGTCGTCGGCGAGGAGCTTGGCGAGCTGGCTCTGGGAGCGCACCGGCTGCCGGTTGAGGATGTCGACGATCCTGCGGTGCCGTGCCGTACGGGTCTGCGGTACGGCCTGGCCTCCGTAGCCCCCCAACTGCTGCTCCTGCGCGTACCCCTCGGTCATCGGCCCGGTCCCCTTCGGCTCATCAGCTCTTCTTCCCGCCGTCCACCGCGTCCAGGATCGCGGGGAGAGCCCCGACGAGAGCGTCCACCTCGCCGTCGGTCACGATCAGCGGCGGAGCGAGCCGTACGACATCCGGCGCGACCGCATTGACCAGGAACCCCGTGTCCTGAGCCGCTTGTTGCACTTCCGGTGCGACGGGCTCGGTGAGCACGATACCCAGCAGCAGTCCCGCGCCGCGGACCTGCTCGACGAGCGGATGTCCGATCGACCAGATCCCGTCACGGAGGCGGTCGCCCAACCGCCTCGCGCGCGCGGGCAGTTCCTCCTCGGCGAGGGTGCGCAGCACCGCCAGCGCAGCGGCGCACGCGACCGGATTGCCGCCGAAAGTGGAGCCGTGCTGACCCGGGGTCAGCAGCTCCGCGGCCTCGTCGAAGAACAGGGCCGCGCCCAGCGGGAGTCCGCCGCCCAGACCCTTGGCAAGGGTGATGACGTCGGGTTTCACGCCCTGCGCCTGGCAGGCGAACCAGTGGCCGGTACGCCCCACACCTGTCTGGATCTCGTCGACGACGAGCAGCGTTCCGGTGGCGCGGGTGATCTCGCGGGCCGCGGCGAGATAGCCCTCGGGGGGTACGACGACACCGTTCTCGCCCTGCACCGGTTCGACGACGAAGAGCGCCGTGTCGGTGGTGACGGCCGCCCGCAGCGCCTCGGTGTCGCCGTAGGGCACATGTGTGACGTCGCCGGGCAGCGGCTCGAACGGCGCCTGCTTCGCGGGCTGTCCGGTCAGCGCGAGCGCGCCCATGGTGCGGCCGTGGAAGCCGCCCTCGGTGGCGACCATGTGCGTACGGCCCGTACGCCGGCCGGCCTTGACCGCCGCCTCGATCGCCTCGGCGCCGGAGTTGCAGAAGTAGACGCGGCCCGGACGGCCCGCCAACTCCAGCAGCCGCTCGGCGAGTTCGACGGGCGGTTCGGCGATGAAGAGGTTCGAGACGTGGCCGAGCGTGGCGATCTGGTCGGAGACGGCGCGGACGACCGCGTCGTGGGCGGTGCCCAGCGCGTTGACGGCGATGCCGCCGGTGAAGTCCGTGTAGGCCCTGCCCTGCGCGTCCCACAGGGTGCTGCCCTGACCGTGGGTCAGGGGGATGCGCGGGGTGCCGTAGTTGTCGGTCATGGACGAGCACCAGCGGGCGGTGAGCGCGGAGTTGGCGCCGCCGGGAGCGGCAGCGGAGCGGGCGGAGGGGACGCGGGCGGCGGGTGCGCCGTCTGCGGGGGCGGCGGCCGGTGCGGCGCCCGGCTTCTCGGCCGGTGCCTCGGGGGCGGGGGCCTCGGCGGCCATGTCGGGGCCGGTGGGGTCGGGGCCGGTGGCCTCCGTCCCGCTCTGCTCCTGCGGGGGCTCCGCCCCGTCGCGTCCGTGCGTGGTGGTCATGGCGTGGGCTCCCCCTCGCGCTTGTCCGGGACGACCATGGTGCCGATGCCCTCGTCGGTGAAGATCTCCAGCAGGATCGAGTGCGGTACGCGGCCGTCCAGGACGCGCGCGGTGCGCACTCCGTTGCGTACGGCGTGCAGACAGCCCTCCATCTTCGGGACCATGCCGCTCGCCAACTCCGGGAGCAGCGTCTCCAGTTCGGCGGCGGTCAGTTCGCTGACGACCTCGTCGCTGTCCGGCCAGTCCGCGTACAGACCCTCGACGTCGGTGAGCACCATCAGCGTCTCGGCTCCGAGGGCGGCGGCGAGCGCGGCGGCCGCGGTGTCGGCGTTGACGTTGTAGACGCCGGTGTCCTCGGACGGGTCGGCGCTGCGTGCGATCGAGGAGATGACGGGGATGCGGCCGTCGTCCAGCAGCGCGCGGACCGCTCCGGTCTCGATGCTGTCGATCTCCCCGACGCGGCCCAAGTCGACGGTCTCGCCGTCGACTTGGGCGTAACGTTTGGTCGCGGCCATGATGTGCGCGTCCTCGCCGGTCATGCCGACGGCGAGCGGTCCGTGCCGGTTGAGCAGGTTGACCAGTTCGCGCTGCACCTGGCCCGCGAGGACCATCCGTACGACGTCCATCGTCTCCGGAGTGGTCACGCGCAGACCCGCCGTGAACTCCGACTCCAGCCCCAGCCGCGCCAGTTGGGCGCTGATCTGCGGGCCGCCGCCGTGTACGACGACGGGACGCAGACCGGCCTGGCGGAGGAAGACGACGTCCTGGGCGAACGCGGCCTTCAACTCCTCGTCGACCATGGCGTTGCCGCCGAACTTGATGACGACGGTCTTGCCGTTGTGCCGCGTGAGCCAGGGCAGCGCCTCGATGAGCGTCCGCGCCTTGGGGAGGGCGGTGTGCCGCCGGGTGGGATGCCCCGGCGGGACCGACGAGGGCGACGACGCCGGCGGCGCCGAAGTGCCGCCCGCCGTCGCGGAGTTGAGCGGGTCGTTGGACGGGGAGTTGGACGGGGAGTTGGACACCTCGTCGGACGAAGGGTCGGACGGAGCGTCGGTGAACCGTTCGTTCATGAGCTGTACGCGCTGTTCTCGTGGACGTAGTCGGCTGTCAGATCGTTGGTCCAGATGACGGCGGACGCGGAGCCCTCGGCCAGATCGGCGGTGATGCGCACCTCGCGGAAGCGCATGTCGACCTTGTCGCGGTCCTCGCCGACGGAGCCGTTCTGGCACACCCATACGCCGTTGACGGCGACGTTGAGCCGGTCCGGCTCGAAGGCCGCGCCGGTGGTGCCGATCGCCGAGAGCACCCGCCCCCAGTTCGGATCCTCGCCGTGCACCGCGCACTTGAGCAGATTGTTGCGGGCGATCGAGCGGCCGACCTCGACGGCGTCCCCCTCGTCCGCGGCGTTCACGACCTCGATGCGGATGTCCTTCGAGGCGCCCTCCGCGTCATGGATGAGCTGCTGGGCGAGGTCGTCGCAGACCGTCCGTACAGCCTCGGTGAACTCCCCCTGCTCCGGGGCGACTTCACTCGACCCGGAGGCGAGCAGCAGCACCGTGTCGTTGGTGGACAGACAGCCGTCGGAGTCGATGCGGTCGAAGGTCGTACGGGACGCCTCGCGCAGCGCGGCGTCGAGCCCCGCGGCGTCCACGTCGGCGTCCGTGGTGAGGACGACGAGCATGGTGGCGAGCGACGGCGCGAGCATGCCCGCGCCCTTGGCCATGCCGCCGACCGTCCAGCCTCCCTCGCCCCGCGCCACGGACGTCTTGTGCACCGTGTCGGTGGTCTTGATCGCGAGGGCGGCCTTCTCGCCCCCGTACTCCGAGAGCCGCTCCGCGGCGGCCCCGACTCCCGGCAGCAGCTTGTCCATCGGGAGGCGGGTACCGATCAGGCCCGTCGAGCAGACGGCGACCTCGGCGGCGCCGTGGCCGAGCGCGGAGGCGGCCTCCTCCGCCGTGGCGTGGGTGTCCTGGAAGCCCAGCGGACCCGTACAGGCGTTGGCGCCACCGGAGTTGAGGACGACGGAGGAGACCCGGCCGCCCCGCAGCACCTGCTGCGACCAGAGCACCGGGGCGGCCTTGACGCGGTTGGCGGTGAAGACGCCAGCCGCCGCGCGGCGCGGTCCGTCGTTGACGACGAGCGCCAGGTCCGGTCCGCCGCTGTCCTTGATCCCGGCCGCGACGCCCGCCGCCCGGAATCCCTTCGCCGCTGTCACGCTCACTGTGCTTCTCCGTTCACTGGGCCCGCCGCGACGGGCACGTCGGCCGCGGCGGCTTCGGCTGCGGTCGTCGGGGTACGGACGGTCACGGCGCCGTCCCGGCGGCGGGCAGCCCGAGCCCTTCGGGGAGCCCGAGGGCGATGTTCATGCTCTGCACCGCGCCGCCCGCGGTGCCCTTGGTGAGGTTGTCGACGGCGCCGACGACGACGATCCGGCCGGCGTCCCGGTCGAGGGCGAACTGCATCCGGACGCTGTTGGATCCGTACACCGACCCCGTGGACGGCCACTCCCCCTCGGGCAGCAGCGTCACGAACTGCTCGTCCTGGTAGGCCTTTTCGTACGCCGCCCGCACCTGCTGCGCCGTCGTGCCCGGGCGCGCGCGGGCGCTGCACGTGGCGAGGATGCCGCGGGGCATGGGCGCGAGGGTCGGTGTGAAGGAGACGCTGACGTGCTCACCGGCCGCCGCCGAGAGGTTCTGCACCATCTCCGGTGTGTGCCGGTGCACGCCGCCGACACCGTACGGGCTCATCGAGCCCATCACCTCGCTGCCGAGCAGATGCGGCTTGAGCGCCTTGCCCGCGCCGGAGGTGCCGGTCGCCGCGACGACCACCGCCTCCGGTTCGGCCAGCCCGGCCGCGTAGGCCGGTACGAGCGCAAGGGAGACCGCCGTGGGATAGCAACCCGGGACCGCGATGCGTTTGGACCCCACCAACGCGGCGCGGGCCCCGGGCAGTTCGGGAAGGCCGTAGGGCCAGGTGCCGGCGTGCGGGCTGCCGTAGAAGCGCTCCCACGCCTGCGGGTCGGAGAGCCGGAAGTCCGCGCCGCAGTCGACCACGAGCACGTCCTCGCCCAACTCCCGTGCGAGCGCGGCGGACTGGCCGTGCGGCAGCGCGAGAAAGACGACGTCGTGCCCGGACAGTGCCGCGACGGTGGTCTCCTCCAGCACGCGGTCCGCGTACGGCCCAAGATGGGGCTGGAGCGAGCCGAGACGGCTGCCCGCGTTGGACCCCGCGGTGAGCGCGCCGGGCTCGACCTCGGGGTGCCCGGCCAGCAGGCGCAGAATCTCCCCGCCCGCGTAACCGCTCGCCCCCGCGACCGCTGCTCGTAGTGCCATCGTCCCTCCTCGTCGCCAGCATGACTATACGCAGAGCAGCACTTTTATGCAAAGCGACGACGATGGGCCGGCAGCTCCCTGACGAGCCCCGCTCATCGAGCGCCGGGTCGTCGGGCCGGAGTCACCGAGCAGGAGTCACCGGGCAGGGTTCACGGAGCGGGGTTCACCGGGCGGCGGCCAGCACCGCCGCGAGGCCCTCCCGCAGATCTCTGACGAAATGCCCGGGAACCTCCAGCGACGGAAAATGCCCCCCGACGTCGGGCGACCTCCATCGGACGATCTGCCGGTACCGCTCCTGCGCCCAGGGGCGCGGGCACTTCTCGATGTCGCGCGGATACATGGTGATCGCCGTCGGGACGTCGACCCGGAGTCCGGGGTCGAGCGAGTTGTGGCTTTCCCAGTAGATGCGGGCCGCCGATGCGCCGGTCCGCGTCAGCCAGTACAGGGTGACGTCGTCGAGAACGCGGTCTCGGGAAATCGCCTCGAACGGACTGTCCTCGGTGTCCGACCACTCGGCGAACTTGTCGAGGATCCAGGCGAGAAGCCCGACCGGTGAGTCGACGAGCGAGTAGCCGACGGTCTGCGGCCGGGTCGCCTGCTGCTTCGCGTACGCGGCACGGTGGTGCCAGAAGTCCCGGGTCTGCTCGGTCCATTCGCGCTCGGCCGCCGTCAGCCCGTCCGTCGTCAATCCGGGCGGTCCCTCCGCGAACGTCGTGTGGATGCCGAGAACGTGCTCCGGGAACCGGCCGCCCAGAACCGTCGTGATGTTCCCTCCCCAATCGCCGCCGTGGGCCGTGAACGTGCCGTAGCCGAGCCGCCCCATCAGCTCGACCCATGCGGCCGCGATCTTCTCCGTTCCCCACCCGGCGGTGTCCGGCTTGTCGCTGTAACCGAAGCCCGGGAGCGACGGGGCCACGACATGGAAGGCCGGCGCCTCTGCGTCGTCCGGATCCGCCAACTCCTCCACCACGTCGACGAATTCGGCGACGCTGCCCGGCCAGCCGTGCGTCAGGACCAGGGGAACGGCGTCCGCGCGCGCGGACCGGCGGTGCAGGAAGTGGATTCCCAGACCGTCGACGGTCGTACGGAACTGGCCGATCCGGTGGAGGCGCGCCTCGAACGACCGCCAGTCGTATCCGGTGCGCCAGTAGTCCACGAGACCGGCGAGGTCGGCGAGCGGAACGCCCTGTGCCCACCGGCGAGGGCCGGGCTCGGCGCGATGGACCGTCTCGGCCTCCGGCAGCCGCGCCGCGGCCAGCCGCGCCCGCAGATCCTCGAGATCGGCATCGGTCGCGCGGGCTTCGAATGCTTGCACGTCGCTGGCGGGACGGGACATGGGACCTCCTGGCCATGTGGGACCGGCTACGACCTCACGTAGAACCGGCTAAGACGGTTCTACCGGTCTTCGCGCCGGGCGGCAACCGGCTATGGTGGTTCCATGCCCGCTGAGTTCCCTGACTTCCGCCTCGGCAGCGTGCTGGCGACGAGCTTCACGGGGACGCTGTCGGAGCGTCTCGGCAACGCCGTGGAGCGCATCCCCACGCCGCAGCGACTCGTCGACTGGCTGGCGGTGAACGGTCTCGACGTGGACTCCTGCACCACTGCACAGCTCGAACTCGCCCGGGAGCTGAGGGAGTCGATCCATCTCGCCGCGACAGCGGCCGCGCTCCACGACGCTCTCCCGGCGTCTGCCGTCCACGTCATCAACGACCGCAGCGCCCAGGGCCGGGCCGCTGCGTTCCTGACGCCCGAGGGCGAGCGGCAATGGCGGCTCGGCTCGGCCTCCCGCGTGGAGGACGCCCTCGGCGTGATCGCCGCCGACGCGATCGGCATCATCGCGGGCGAACGAGACGGAAGGCTGGCCTTGTGCGCCTCACCGACGTGCCAAGCCGCCTTCTTCGACACCAGCCGAAGCCGCACCCGCAGATGGTGCGACATGAACACCTGCGGAAACCGCGAGAAGAAGGCGCGCTTCCTCGCCAACCAGCGCAAGAACCCCAGGTCCCCCAGGTCGGCGCAGTGATCGCCGACTCGGCAGCGCCAAGCCGACCCGACGCGGGTGCATAGGATCGCCGGTATGGCGCTGCGACCGGTGCAGGTGAACATCAAGGCCCTCGACCATGCGGCGGTCGGCCGCTTCTGGGCGGAGGCCCTCGGCTGGCCCGCCCACAGCCCGGGCGTGACCACCTACACCGGACCCGCAGGCGGCTCGGTCTGGCCGGAGCCGGCCGGGCTGGGCATCGACGTCGTCCCCGTACCGGAAGGCAAGACGCCGGCGAAGAACCGCATGCACCTCGATCTCGCCACCGACTCGGCGGCCCACCAGGCGGAGTTGGTAAAACGCCTCCGGTCGCTCGGGGCGAGGCCCGCCCATGTCGGTCAGGGCGCGGTGCCCTGGACGGTGCTCGCCGACCCCGAGGGCAACGAGTTCTGCGTCCTGGAGCCACGGGAGTCCTACCGGGACACCGGACCGGTCGCCGCGGTGGTGGTCGACTGCGCGGATCCGCGGGCCCTGGCCCGGTTCTGGGACGAGGCGACGGACTGGAGCTTGCACGAAGTGACCGGCGAACACGCGGTGTTCCGCTCCGCCGAGGGCACCGGACCGTACCTCGAGTTCCTCCGCACACCCGACAGGAAGAGCGTGCCGGACCGCGTCCACCTCGATCTGCTGCCGTACCCCGGCGACGACAAGGCGGCGGAGGTGTCCCGGCTGCGGGCGCTCGGCGCCACCGACCTCGACCTCGGCCAGGGCGAGGTCCCCTGGACGTGTCTGGCCGACCCGGAGGGCAATCGGTTCTGCGTCCTCGGCCCGTCCTGACGCCGTAAGTCCCCGCGCCGTACGGTGCGTTGAGGCCCTGCGGGCGCGGCCGTACCCGCGGCAGCGTGCGAACGCAGGAACGCAGAAGAACGCAGCAGGACGCAGAAGAACGCAGCAGGGGGAGGAAGCGCGATGGATGCCGGACCGCCGGTGCTGTGGCTGGGCGGGGCGCCCGGGGCGGGCAAGACGACCGTGGCCCGGCTGCTCGCGCGGCGGCACGGGCTGCGCTGGTACAGCGCCGACGCGCACACCTGGGAGCACCGCGACCGCGCGCTCGCGGAGGGGCACCCCGGTGCCGTCCGCTGGGAGTCGCTCTCCCGTACGGAGCGCTGGACGGGCACGGACGAGGAGCTGCTGGCGATGTCCCTGCACCGTGAGCGCGGTGCGATGATCGCGGACGACGTACGCGCTCTTCCGCCCGGCCCCCTGACGATCGCCGAGGGCACACCCGTCACGCCCGCCGCCGTCGCCGCCGCCGTCCCCGCCGTCGACCGCGCGCTGTGGCTGCTGCCCACTCCGGCCGTGCAGCGCGACCGGCTGCTGCGGCGCGGGATGTCACCGGAGGACGGCGCCTTCCGGCTCTACCGGCGGCTGCTCACGGAGATCGAGGACGAGGTCGCGTCGTACGGCGTCCGCACGCTGACCCTCGACGGGACGCAGAGCCCCGAGGAGACCGCGGCCGCCGTGGAGCAGGTCTTCGCGGACGCCCTCGCCGAGGGACCGAAGGCGGCGTCGGCGCCGGAGCGCCGCGCGCTGCTGCGGCACGGGAACCGGGCCGTCGTCGTACAGCATCAGCAGTTCTTCGCCCGGCCCTGGGCACCGCCGGATCCCGGGACGCAGCAGTGGCCCTTCGCGTGCGAGTGCGGCGAGACGAGCTGCGCCGAGGACGTCGGGATGGCACCCGCGCGCTTCCCGTGCCCGCCGGATCCGGCCTCGCCGCCCGTACTCGCCCCGGGGCACGACTGCCCGCCGTGGCCCGTCAGCTCTCCAGGCTGAGGCTCCACTCCCCGGCCCGTCCGGAGAGCGTGACGACGGCGAGCGGCTGGGCGTCGATGTGCCAGTAGGCCTGCGGCGGCGCCTTGAGGACGTAGCACACGGCGGCCCGCATCACGGCGGGCTCGGTCACCGCGACCATCCAACTGCCGTCGTTCGCGGGGCGGGTGTCGAGCCAGCCGCCGATCCGCTGGATGAAGTTGACCATGGACTCGCCGCCGTGCGGCGCGGAGCGCGGGTCCGCCAGCCACCCCTGTACGGCCTGCGGCTCACGCGCGGCGACCTCCCGCAGGGTGTAGCCGTTCCAGCGGCCCATGTCGCAGTCCCGCAGCGCCGGTTGGGCGAGCGGCGCGAGGCCCAGGGAGTGGGCGGTCTCGCGGCAGCGCACGGACGGCGAGCAGTAGCGCAGCTCGGCGGCGGCCAGATGGGAGAGCTTCGGTCCGGCCGCCTGCACCTCGTGCCATCCGGCGGCGTCGAGCGAGCGGCTGTCTCCGAACCGCACGTCGAGCACTGACGAGCTGCGGCTGGATGCCAGCAGGGTGAGGCGAAGGGCCATCCGGCGATCGTAGAACGAGACCGGCGGGTCTTCGATAGGACCTTTGTCATTCCCGTGCCTGCTCGGGGGCCCTTCTTGGGAGATCTCCGGTGGACACCGCCCCGGCACGGCGGTGCAATGAAGACGCGGACCGGCAAAGCCGTCACGGGCGTCATGGACGTCATCGGTGCCGAAGCGGCCATAGCGGTCACGGCCCCGTCGCCGCCCCGCCCCGGACGGTGGCGCGTACCGGCGCGGCAGCGGTCACGGGAGTGTGCGGTCGTGGAACTGGACGAGGTGGCGGACGAGTTGTACGGGCTGCGGCCGCAGGAGTTCACCGCCGCCCGTGACGAGCGGGCGCGGCGCGCCCGCGCCGACGGGCAGCGGGAGTTGGCCGCGGACATCCGGTCGCTGCGGCGCCCCACGGCGGCCGCGTGGGCGAGCAATCTGCTGGTACGGGAACAGGGCGAGCAGGTCGCGCCGCTGCTGCGCCTCGGCGAGGAACTGCGTGGGGCCCATCGCCGTCTCGACGGCCGGGAGTTGCGCACCCTCTCGCACCGGCAGCACCAGCTCGTCGACGCGCTGGCGGGGAAGGCCGCCGCGCTCGCCTCGGACGCCGGTTCGCCGCTGGGTCAGCAGGCGCGGCAGGAGGTCGCGCAGACGCTGCACGCGGTGCTGGCGGATCCGGACGCGGCGCGTGAGTGGGCCGCCGGGCGGCTGTCGAAACCGCTGGCCGCCGCCCCGGGGTTCGAGGCCGCGGCACGCGA
>NZ_LJGW01000125.1 GCF_001751255.1 Streptomyces nanshensis
GGACTCAACGAGACCGCCACCCTCGACGCCACCGGACAGGCGTGCGTCACGACCGACGTCCTCGCCACCGGCACGGTCACGGCGACGTACAACGGCGACGCGTGCCACAACCCGGCGACCGGGACGGTCGCGGTCACGGTCGGCACCGCGGCGAGCACCACCACCGTCACCGCCGACCCGGACCCGTCGGTCTGCGGCGAGAGCGTCGAGATCTGCGCGACCGTCACCATCGATCCGCCCGGCTCCGGAACACCCACGGGAACGGTCACCTTCACCGGGCCCGGCGGGCTCAACGAGACGGTGCCGGTGGACGCCACCGGGCAGGCGTGCACGACCAGTTCGACGCTCGCCACGGGCACCGTCACGGCGACGTACAGCGGTGACACCTGCGCCGCGCCCTCGACCGGCTCGACGGCCGTCACGGTCGACGCCGCCGCCACCGCCACGACCGTGACCGCCGACCCCGACCCCTCCGTCTGCGGTCAGGACGTCGAGATCTGCGCGACGGTCACCACCACACCGCCCGGTACGGGCACTCCGACCGGCACGGTGACGTTCACCGGACCCGGCGGACTCAACCAGACCGTGACCCTGGACGCCGCCGGACAGGCGTGCCTGACCACCGACGTGCTGACCACGGGCACCGTCACCGCGACGTACAACGGCGACAGCCCCTGCTTCGCCGGCTCGGTCGGTACGGCGGCGGTCACCGTGAACCCGGCGGACGCCGAGGTCGTGGTCACCGCGGACCCCGACCCGTCCGTCTGCGGCGAGGACGTCGAGATCTGCGCGACGGTCACGACGGTGCCGCCCGGCTCCGGCACCCCAACCGGGACGGTGACCTTCACCGGACCCGGCGGGCTCAACGAGACGGTGGCGCTGGACGCCACCGGGCAGGCGTGCACCACCAGTTCGA
The DNA here is from genome assembly GCF_001751255.1 of Streptomyces nanshensis. Classification (GTDB taxonomy): domain Bacteria; phylum Actinomycetota; class Actinomycetes; order Streptomycetales; family Streptomycetaceae; genus Streptomyces; species Streptomyces nanshensis_A. Next base: position 917 of record NZ_LJGW01000125.1, read on the forward strand.
CGCTCGCCACGGGCACCGTCACAGCGGCCTACAGCGGCGACGCGTGCCACGACCCGGCGACGGGGACGGTCGCGGTCACGGTCGACACCGCGGACACCACGACCACGGTCACGGCCGACCCGGATCCGTCGGTCTGCGGGGAGAGCGTCGAGATCTGCGCGACGGTCACCATCGATCCGCCCGGCTCCGGCACTCCGACCGGGACGGTGACCTTCACCGGACCCGGCGGGCTGAACCAGACCGCCACTCTGGACGCCACCGGACAGGCCTGCGTCACCACCACGACGCTCGCCACGGGAACGGTCACGGCGACGTACAACGGCGACACCTGCGCCGCACCCTCGACCGGCTCGACGGCCGTCACCGTCGACGCCGCCTCCACCGCCACGACGGTGACCGCCGACCCCGACCCCTCCGTCTGCGGCGAAGCGGTCGAACTGTGCGCCACCGTCACGACGTTGGCGCCCGGAACGGGCACGCCCACGGGGACGGTGACCTTCACCGGACCCGGCGGACTGAACCAGACGATCCCCGTCGACGCGAGCGGTCAGGCCTGTGTCACCACCGATGTGCTGACCACGGGCACCGTCACCGCGACCTACAACGGCGACAGCCCCTGCTTCGCCGGTTCGTCGGGGACCGTCGCGGTCACCGTGGGGCAGGGCCCCACCACCACGGCGGTGGTCGCCACTCCGGCGACGTCGGTCTGCGGCGAGGACGTCGAGCTGTGCGCGACGGTCACCACCGGGACGCCGGGGGCTCCCACGCCCACCGGGACGGTCACCTTCACCGGCCCCGGCGGACTCAACGAGACCGCCACCCTGGACGCGACCGGACAGGCGTGCGTCACGACCGACATCCTGACCACCGGGACGGTCACCGCGACCTACAACGGCGATGCGTGCTCGGCCGGTTCGAGCGGTACGGCGGCGGTCACCGTCAACCCCGCGAGCACGACGACGGCGGTCACGGCGACACCCGACCCGTCCGTCTGCGGGCAGAGCGTCACGGTCTGCGCGACCGTCACCACCACTCCGCCCGGTACGGGCACACCCACCGGAACGGTGACCTTCACGGGACCCGGCGGGCTGAACCAGACCGTCACGGTCAACGGCAGCGGCCAGGCATGCTTCACCTCAACCACCCTGGCCACCGGCACCATCACCGCCACCTACAACGGCGACACCTGCCACAGCACCTCGACCGGAACCGTCGCCGTCACGGTCGCCACGGCCGACACCACCACCGCCGTCACGGCGACCCCCAACCCGTCCGCCTGCGGCCAGAGCGTCACGGTCTGCGCCACCGTCACCACCACACCGCCCGGAACCGGCACACCCACCGGAACGGTCACCTTCACCGGACCCGGCGGACTCAACCAGACCGTCACGGTCAACGGCAGCGGCCAAGCCTGCTTCACCTCAACCACCCTGGCCACCGGCACCATCACCGCCACCTACAACGGCGACACCTGCCACGCCACGTCGACCGGAACCGTCGTCGTCACCGTGAACTCCGCGAGCACGACGACGGCGGTCACCGCGACGCCCAACCCGTCCGTCTGCGGGCAGAGCGTGACCGTCTGCGCGACCGTCACCACCACACCGCCCGGTACGGGCACACCCACCGGAACGGTCACCTTCACCGGACCCGGCGGACTCAACCAGACCGTGGCAGTGAACGGCAGCGGCCAAGCCTGCTTCACCTCAACCACCCTGGCCACCGGCACCATCACCGCCACCTACAACGGCGACGCGTGCCACAGCACTTCGACCGGCACCGTGGCCGTGACCGTCAACCGGTCGTCCTCGACCACGACGGTGACCGCGACTCCGAACCCGTCGGCCTGCGGGCAGAGCGTGACGGTGTGCGCCACCGTGGCCGCCGGCGCGCCCGGTTCGGGCACGCCGACCGGGACGGTGACCTTCACCGGACCCGGCGGGCTCAGCCAGACCGTGCCGGTCAACGGCAGCGGCCAGGCGTGCTTCACCTCGACGAGTCTGGCCAGCGGGACGATCACCGCCACCTACAGCGGTGACACCTGCTTCCTCGGCTCCTCGGGCACGGTCGTGATCACCGCGAACAGCAGGGCCACCACGATGACGGCCACTCCGGCGCAGATCCGGCTGCGGGCGAACGGTTCGCTCGTCATCCCGGCCATCAGCGCCACGCTGCGGGAGACCGGGACGAACGCCCCGGTCGTCGGACAGACGGTGGTCTTCGTCGCCAACTCCGCGACGGGACCTGTGGTGTTGGGAAGCGCTGTCACCGACGCCTCCGGTGTGGCGACCCTGGCACCGCCCAATCTGACCGTTCCCGGCACGATCCTCTCCGCGCGCACATATCGGGCGTCCTTCGCGGGGGCGGCCTGCCTGGATCCGTCCTCGGCGACGGGCACGCTCACCTTCGTGCCGGCGCCGATCCTGCCCTGACCCCTTTCCCCGAAGAGATCACCGAAGAGATCAGCGAAAAGATCATCGAAGAGATCGAGAAAGGATCATCGACAGGAACCACGGGCACGTTCCACCGACACGTACCGCCGACATCCGTCGGGCTTCACCCGACACCCCGCACGAATCCGCGCCGGGCCGCCGCCAGCGGCC
>NZ_LJGW01000118.1 GCF_001751255.1 Streptomyces nanshensis
CCTGCTGCTGGTGGTGGCTCCCGCGGTGCTGGCCGCGGCGGCGCTGCGCTCACGCAGTGGCCGGTCCGGCGGCGGCTCCTCGCGGGCGGGCGGCCCGGGTTCGCCGCCCTCGTCCACGCCCTTCGCGAACTGACCCGCGCCCCCTGCTACTTCGGCCACTCCTGCCGGCCCACCGCACGCCGTTCGACCCGCCCGTCCCTCCGAGNGCGTCTCGACCGTCCCGCCGAACCAGGGAGTGCACACGTGCCCGAATGGCTGCTCCTCGTCCTCGCCACCCTCGTCGCCTGCGCCGTCGTGACGGGGGCCGTCGTGCTGCGTCAGCGGCGGACCGAGGGCGACGACCCGTCCGAAACCCCGGACGTCATCGAGTACATGACGATGATGACGGGCGTCGTGTACGCGATCGTGCTGGGCCTCGCCATCGCGGGCGTGTGGGAGGCGCGCAACGCCGCCGACGACGTCGTGAAGGAGGAGGCTCAGGCGCTGCACGAGGTTTACGAACGGGCACGCGTCGCACCGCCGGACCGGCGTGAGCGGATCCGCTCGGACGTGGCCGCCTTCGTACGCCACACCGTGCGGACCGAGTACCCGTATATGAAGGAGCACGGCGAACTCACCGCCCGCGGCGGGAGGTTGCTGGGCACGCTGCGCAAGGACGTCCTCGAGTGGGAACCGCGTACGCCGCGCGAGGAGCAGGCGTACGCGGCGATGGCCGACCGCGTCGCCGCCGCCGACGCCGCGCGTGTCGCACGGGCCGACAGCGCCGAGCCGACGCTGCCGGGCGTGGTCTGGTTCGGCCTGTACGCCGGTGCGGTCGTCTCCGTCGGGATGCTCTTCGCGCTCCAGATCCAGCGCTCCGCACGGGAGTTGGTGCTGGCGGCGCTGTTCACCGCGCTGATCGCGTTCCTGCTCTTCCTCGTACGCCACTTCGACGAGCCGTTCGCGCGGGGACTGACGGACCCGGCCGGTACGTTCACCTCGCTCTTCCCCCGCGCGGCCGGCGGCTCCGGCGGATGAGATGCTGACGGCGCCACGTCCGGGTCGTCGGAGGAGTACCGGTGTCACTGTTCCCCGCGCTGCACACCGAGTCGAGCGGTACGGCGCTGCGCTTCGGCGAGCGCAGCCTGAACTACGGTGAGCTGGCCGCCGCTGCGGGCCGTACGGCCGGCGGCATCGGCCACGCGGCCCGCGTCGCGGTGTGGGCGACCCCGACTCTGGAGACCGCCGTCGCCGTGGTCGGCGCACTGCTGGCCGGTGTGCCCGTGGTGCCGCTCAACCCGCGCAGCGGCGAACGCGAACTCGCGCACATCCTCGCCGACAGCGCGCCCTCGGCGGTGCTCGCCGAACCGGAGGCCGAACTCCCCGAGGCGCTGACGGGGATCCCGCGTCTCGACGTCGACGTCGCGGGTGACGCGGAGGAGGAGCCGGGTGGCACCGCGCCCGGCGGCTGGGTGCTCGCGACCGAACCCAACCCGGAATCCGCGGCGTTCATCGTCTACACCTCCGGCACCACCGGTCCGCCCAAGGGCGTCGTCCTCTCCCGACGGGCCGTCGCCAGCACGCTCGACGCGCTGGAGGACGCCTGGCAGTGGACCGCGGACGACGTCGTCGTGCACGCGCTGCCTCTCTTCCACGTACACGGTCTGATCCTCGGCGTCCTCGGGCCGCTGCGCCGCGGCGGATCGCTGCACCATCTCGGCAGGTTCTCCCCGGAAGGGGTGACGGGCGCGCTCACGGGCGGCGGCACGGTGCTCTTCGGGGTGCCGACGATGTACCACCGGCTCGCCGAGGCGCTGGGCTCCCAACCGGCCCTCGTCCAGGCGCTGTCGGGAGCGCGGCTGCTGGTCTCCGGTTCCGCTCCGCTGCCGCTGGAGGACCACCGGCGCATCACGGAGGCGACGGGCCGTCATGTCGTCGAGCGGTACGGGATGACGGAGACGCTGATGAACACCAGCGTGCGCGCCGACGGCGAACCGCGGCCCGGCACGGTCGGGGTGCCGCTGCGCGATGTGGACCTGCGCCTGGTCGACGACGCGGGTCAGCGCATCGAAGGCGGCACCGAGGCCGCGGAGGCGGTCGGCGAGGTGCAGGTGCGGGGCCCGAACCTCTTCACCGAATATCTCAACCGCCCGGATGCGACGGCCGCGGCCTTCGACGGCGGCTGGTTCCGTACCGGCGACATGGCGACCCGGGACGCGGACGGCTATGTACGGCTCGTGGGACGCAAGGCCACCGACCTCATCAAGAGCGGCGGCTACAAGATCGGCGCGGGCGAGATCGAGAACGTCCTCCTGACGCACCCGGGCGTCGCGGAGGCCGCCGTCACCGCCGGTCCCGACCCGGACCTGGGCGAACAGGTCGTCGCATGGATCGTGCCGGCCGACGCCGCGCACCCGCCGCAGCAGGAGGAGCTGGCCGAGTACGTCGCCGGTCAACTCGCCCCGCACAAGCGGCCCCGCACGGTCCACCTCCGCGCGTCCCTGCCGCGCAACGACATGGGCAAGATCCTCAAGCGCGAGCTGGCGCCGCAGGACGGGCAGGAGCCGCAGACGGCGGAGTGAGCCGCCCGGGCCCCGGTGGCCCGGTGACGTCTCGGGCGGCGTCTCGGTCGGCGCCGGCTCAGGAGTCCCGCGTACCGTCGTCGTCCGGTCCGAGTCCGTGTGCGGCCAGCCAGTCGAGCTGCCGGTGCGTCTGCGAGCCCCGGCCGCCGCCGTGGTCCCCGAACTGCCAGACGGCGACGTCCTTGTCGGCGTGGGCGTAGTGGTTGTACGCGGCGAAGCCGCTGGACGGCGGGCAGACGGGGTCCATCAGCGCGACGCTGAACAGCGCGGGCACCGAGGCCGCCCGCCGGGCGAAGTGCAGTCCGTCGAAGTGGGCGAGCGTGGCGAACACGCTCTCCGGGTCGTCCCGCACATGGACGCCGAGGTAGTGCGCGATCTCCGGATAGGGCCCGGCGGTGGCCAGTTCCACGCCCCGCCGGATGTGGCAGAGGAACGGCACGTCGACGAGCGCCGCCGCGACATGGTCCCCGGTGAGGGCGGCGGCGGCCAGCGCCATGCCGCCGCCCTGGCTGTGGCCGGTGACGACGACCCGCTCCGGGTCGACGGCGGGGTGGGCGCGTACGGCGTCCACGGCGCGCACCGCGTCGGTGATCAGCCGACGGTAGTAGTGGTGCCGGGGTCCGTCGATGCCGCGGGTCATGAAGCCGCCGACGTACTGCGGTCCGGGCGCCGGGTCCGGGTCGGGGGTGGCGTGGCCCTGGCCGCGGCTGTCGACGACGAGGTGGGCGTAACCCGCGGCGCTCCACAGCAGGTTGTCGGTGTGCAGGCCCCTGCCGCCGCTGTAGCCGATGTAGTTGACGACGACGGGCAGCGGCGCGGCGGCGTCGCGCGGCAGCAGCAGCCATGCCGCCACGGGCTGTCCGGCCCAGCCGGGGAAGCGGACGTCGTACACGTCCACGGTGCGCAGCGGGGAGTCGGTCACCCGCGGGAAGCGCGCCGGCGGTGCCGTGCCTGCGGCTTCGCGGGCCTCGCCGAGGGTCTCGGCCCAGAAGTCGTCGAAGCCGGGCGGCTCGGCGATCTCCGGGCGGTAGGAACGCAGTTGTTCCAGCGGCATGTCGGTCTGCGGCATGGTTCTCCTCGGCGTGCGCTCCGGTCGTCCCCGTGACCGGCCGGAAAGCCTCAGCATCGCACGGCTGTACGGACCCGCCCGGGCCGCCCGGCGACACCGCCGCTGCGTACGGACGGCCGGGGCGCGGGGCCCGATCCGGGCGGAGGCGCACCCTCCGGCGGCGCCGCCCGGCCGCGGCGGGCTCCGCTTGACGGGCGGCGAGGGTGGTATCCGTGCCCTCATGGACTGGTTCGCGGCATCCGACTACTGGCTGACCCGGCTCGTGCTCCAGCGGGCGCTGGCCGGTGTCTATCTGGTCGCCTTCGTCTCGGCGGCGCTGCAGTTCCGTGCGCTGCTCGGGGAGCACGGGCTGACGCCGGTGCCCCGCTTCGTGCGGCGCGTGCCCTTCCGCGCATCCCCGAGCCTCTTCCACTGGCGCTACTCCGACCGGCTCTTCGCCGGGGTGAGCTGGTGCGGTGCCGCGCTGGCGGCGGCGATCGCGGCGGGTGCCGCCGACGCCGTGCCGCTGGGGGCGGCGATGGCGATGTGGGCGCTGCTGTGGCTGGCGTATCTCTCGATCGTCAACGTGGGGCAGATCTGGTACAGCTTCGGCTGGGAGTCGCTGCTGCTGGAGGCGGGCTTCCTGGGAATCTTCCTCGGGAACGACGAGACGGCTCCGCCGGTGCTCGTGCTGTGGCTGCTGCGCTGGCTGGCCTTCCGGCTGGAGTTCGGTGCGGGGCTGATCAAGTGGCGAGGGGACCGCTGCTGGCGCGAGTTGACGTGCCTGGACTACCACCACGAGACACAGCCGATGCCGGGTCCGCTGAGCTGGTTCTTCCACCGGCTGCCGAAGCCGCTGCACCGTGTCGAGGTGGCGGCCAACCATGTGGCGCAGCTCGTGGTGCCGTTCGGGCTGCTGATGCCGCAGCCCGTCGCCACGTACGCCGCGGCCGTTGTCATCGTCACACAGTTGTGGCTGGTGCTGTCGGGCAACTTCTCGTGGCTGAACTGGCTGACGATCGTCATCGCCCTTGCCGCGGTGGACAGTTCGGCATTCTCCGGCCCGGCGCCCGCCTATCCGGCGGCGCCGCTGTGGTACGTGGTGCTGGTCTGCGCGGCTACGGCCACCGTGGTGGCGCTGAGCTACTGGCCCGTGCGGAACATGGTCAGCCGGGGCCAGCAGATGAACGCCTCCTTCAACTCCCTCCATCTGGTGAACACTTACGGTGCCTTCGGCAGCGTGACGCGCGTACGGCACGAGATCGTGATCGAGGGCACGGACGACGAGCAGCCCGGCGAGGAGACCGTCTGGCGGGAGTACGGGTTCCGGGGCAAGCCGGGCGATGTACGGCGCCTGCCGCGCCAGTTCGCCCCGTACCATCTGCGCCTGGACTGGCAGATGTGGTTCGCCGCCCTCTCCCCCGCGTACGCCGCGGGCTGGTTCGAGCCGTTCACGACCCGCCTGCTGGAGGGCGACCGTGCCACGCTGCGGCTGCTGCGGCACAACCCCTTCCCCGAGGAGCCGCCCCGGTACGTACGGGCGCTGCTGTACCGCTACCGCTTCACCACGCGCGAGGAGCGGCGCGCGACGGGCGACTGGTGGCAGCGCACGCTGGTACGGGAGTTCATGCCGCCGGTGCGGGGTCCGGGCGACGCGGAGCACAGCCGCTGATCGATCTGACGGGCCGGTGACGTCCCGTCCGTCCGGCCCTGACGACGCTGGTCAGCCGCCTACGGTGAGCGTGTGAGCACTTCGGCGGGCAGGCAGGGCACGGACGAGCACAGTAAGAACGGGCAGAGCAGGGACGAGCAGAGCAGAGACGAAGCGTCGTCTCACGGCGGCACCGCGGCAGGCCCGCCGGGCCGCTCCGCGCGCAGACGCCGTACACGCCTCGACGTCTGCGCCGTGGCAGCGGCGGCACTGCTGTTCACGGCCGCGGCGCTCGTCGGCCACGCCTACGACGACAGCGCGCAGACCCTGCGGCTGCGCTGGCCGCCCCTGTACGCGTACTGGATGCCGCACGCCGGGCCCGGCACCGTCGCGGCGCCCGTCGTCGCCGTCCTGGTGATCGTCTACGGGCCGCGTCTGGCCGCCTCCCTGTCCTGGCGGGCGCTGCTGTGCGCCGCGTGGGCCGGTGCCATGGCGTGGAGTTGGGCGCTGACGCTGGTCGACGGCTGGGAGCGCGGTGTGGCCACGCGGCTGACGACGGCGTACGAGTATCTGCGCTCCGTCGGCGACGTGCATGACGTCGGGGCGACGCTGCGCGGCTTCACGGGCCGCATCCTCATGGACGCCCCGGACAACTGGCCGCCGCACGTGGCCGGTCACCCCCCGGCGGCGCTGCTGACGTTCGTCGGGCTGGACCGAGTGGGGCTCGGCGGGGGCGTATGGGCGTCCGTCTTCGTGATCACCGCGGGGACGTCGGCGGTGGCCGCGGTGCTGATCGCGGTGCGGGCGCTGGCGTCCCAGGAGACCGCGCGCCGGTGCGCCCCCTACCTGGTGCTCGCGCCCTCCGCGGTGTGGGCGGGCGTCTCGGCGGACGGCTATTTCGCCGCGGTCGCCGCATGGGCGCTGGCGCTGCTGTCGCTCTCGGCGAGCCGGACCGTACGCGCACCGCGCTGCGCGGCGCTCGGCTCGGGCCTGCTGTTCGGGCTGACCTGCTATCTCTCGTACGGGCTGGTCCTCACGGGACTGCTGGCGCTGGCGGTGCTCGCGGCGGCCCGCACGGTGCGGCCCGTGCCGCTCGTACTGCTGGGCATGGCCCCATGGTTCGCCCTCTTCACGGCGGCCGGGTTCTGGTGGTTCGAGGGCTGGTCGACGCTGGTGGAGCGCTACTACCAGGGCGCGGCACGTGTGCGTCCGTACGGCTATTTCGTCTGGGCGAACCTCGCCGCGCAGACCGCCGTCGCGGGTCCCGCGGTGATCGCGTCGCTGCGCAGGGCCGCGGCGAGCGCGGGCGTACGGGAGTCGTGGCGGGGACGGAAGCGGGGGCGGGTACGGGACCGGGCGCCGGAAGCCCGACGGGAGCCGTGGCGCCGGGGGTTGCTGCTGCTCGTCGCGGGCGGCGTGTGCTGTGTGCTGGCCGCCGATCTGTCGGGGATGAGCAAGGGCGAGACGGAACGCATCTGGCTCCCGTTCACGCTGTGGCTGCTGCCGGCCGCCGCGCTGCTGCCGCGCGCGACGGTGCGCTGGTGGCTCGCCGCGCAGGCCGCGGTCGCGCTGACCGTCAACCACCTGCTGATCACGGGCTGGTGAGCAGCGCGGGCCGCTCCGGCCCACCGACTCCACCGGCCGTCGGTGCCGTCCGTGCCGTGCGCGGCAGACACCTGAGCGCCATGAACGGCCGGTCCGGGCGCTCCGCGCACCGCCACTCCTCCGTCACCCGCCATCCCGCGCCCTCCGCGCACTGCCGCAGCGCCGCACGGCCCAGCCGCGCCCAGGGGAACGCGGGGCTCTGGCCGCCCCCGCCCGAGCCGTCGTCCAGCCGTACCTCCGTACGCTCCTCGACCTCCGCGGGCGCCGCCTCGACGAGCAACACCCCGTCCGGGGCGAGGAGTTCGCTTATGCGCGTGAGCAACCTCGGCGGATCGCCGCCGATGCCGATGTTGCCGTCCAGCAGCAGCACGCTCTGCCAGCGGCCCTCGCCGGGCAGCGGTTCGAAGACGGACCGCTGCAACGCGGCGCCGCCCGCACGGCGCGTACGGGAGACCGCGACGGGTGAGGTGTCGACGCCGAGCGCCGGCAGGCCGAGTCCCGCGAGCGCGGCCACCAGCCGCCCGGGGCCGCAGCCGACGTCCAGGACGGCACCCGCGCAGCGCCGCAGAACGCTCATGTCGGCCTGGTCGGCGCCCGCGCACCAGCGTTCCACCTCCAGCGGCAGCAGCCAGCCGTCCGGGCGGCGCAGAAAGAGCGGGCCGCGCCCGGCGCGCAGCGCGTCGGCGTACGGGTCCCGCTCCGTACACCAGGGAAGGGCGGGGGCGCTCACCGTGACACCGCCCCTGCGGCACGGGCCAGTCGGCCGTGTACGGCGGCGAAGCGGCCCGAGGGGGCGAGCGCGGCGACCTCGGCGGCGTCGGCGGCGGTGTCCACGTCACGCAGCGTCGGCAACTCCCGTACGGCCAGGCCCGCTTCGACGAGACGCCGCCGCTGGCAGGCTCCGGTGTCGGGCCTGGACATCGGTACGCCCAGGACGAGTTCGGGCCGCGAGCGCGCCAGGCCCAGCGCCCAGAAGCCGCCGTCCGCGGCGGGTCCGAAGCAGGCAGCGTGCTCGTCCCGCTCGCCGAAGTCCGCGGCGGCGGCGAGGAGTTCGGGAGTGATCTGCGGGGTGTCCATGCCGATGAGCAGCGCGGGACCGTCGCACAGGGCGAAGGCGGCGGCGATCCGCTCGTCGAGTCCGCCGCCGCTCTGCGGGACGACCTCGAACCCGTCGGGCAGCCACGGCCCCGGCCGCCCGGCGAGCACCAGCAGGCGCCGGCGTACCCGCAGTCCGGCGACGGTCTCCAGGGTGTCGGCGAGTGCGGCCTCGGCGAGACGTGCGGCGTCCTCGGGACGGTAGGGCGGTGTCAGACGGGTCTTGACCCTGCCGGGCACGGGTTCCTTGGCGATGACGAGGACGGTGGTGGAGGCGGCGGCTCCGGACGGAACGCAACACGCTTCCGCGTCCGCTTCGGGTGCCGACTCCCGTGCTGGCAGCGGCAGTCGGGGCGGACCGGCGGCGCGGACGCCGGCGGGGCCACGGGCGTACGGGTCTTCTGCGGACGGACGGCCGCTCACCGGAGCACCGCCCGCATGTCGCGTACGGCGTGCCACGTACCGAGCCAGGTACCGGTCACCTTCGACTTGCCCTCGCGGGGCAGATAGTCGACCTCCGTCTCGGCGATGCGCCAGCCCGCGTCGGCGGCGCGCACCACCATCTGGAGCGGGTATCCGCTGCGCCTGTCGGTGAGTTGGAGGCCGAGCAGCGCCGTACGCCGTGCCGCGCGCAGCGGCCCCAGGTCGTGCAGCCGCACTCCGGTGCGGCGCCGCACCATGCGCGACAGGGCGCGGTTGCCGAGCCGTGCGTGGACGGGCCACGCCCCGTGGCGGGTGGGACGGCGGCGGGCCAGGACGAGGTCCGCCGTTCCCGTGCGGACGGGCTCGCTGACGCGGGGCAGCATGCCCGGGTCGAGGGTGGCGTCGCAGTCGCAGAAGGCGACGAACTCCGCCTCGGCCGCGAGCAGTCCCGCATGGCAGGCGGCTCCGAAACCGCGGCGCTCCTCCCGTACGACGGTGGCGCCGTGCCGCCGGGCGACGTCCGCGGAACCGTCGGTCGAGCCGTTGTCGACGACGATCGCGCGCCACCCGTCCGGGATCCGCGCCAGCACCCACGGGAGCGCGCCGGCCTCGTTGAGGCAGGGAAGCACCAGGTCCCCGTGCCAGGACTGCGAGTCGGTGGTGATCTGCATCTGCCTCACCCTACGAACTCAAGGCGGACATAACGGACCGACGTACCTTACGGAAGGCTGACATCGCCACCGGTGGACCGTCTCGCCCGGTCCGCCGCGCGCGACCGGGTGCCAGACTCCCCGTATGCGAACGCAGCCCTGTGCACCGGCCCGCCGGGTCCTGGTCGTGGACGACGATCCGACCGTCACGGAGGTGGTGGCCGGCTATCTCGACCGCTCCGGATTCGTCGTCGACCGCGCGGCCGACGGTATCGACGCCCTCGCCCGCGCCCAGGCGGCGCCGCCCGACCTCGTCGTGCTGGACCTGATGCTGCCGGGGCTCGACGGTCTCCAGGTGTGCCGGAAGCTGCGCGAACACGGACCCGTTCCGGTGGTGATGCTCACCGCGCGCGGCGACGAGGAGGACCGCATCCTCGGGCTCGAGGTCGGCGCCGACGACTACGTCACCAAGCCCTTCTCCCCGCGCGAACTGGTGCTGCGCGTCGAGTCGGTACTGCGGCGCGCGGGCGCGGCCCCGCCGGAGGGACCGCTGCTGACGGGCGGCGGCATCACGCTCGACCCCGCCGCGCGTGCCGCCTCGGACGCACGCGGGCCGCTCGCCCTGACCCTGCGCGAATTCGACCTGCTGGCGCACTTCCTGCGCCACCCCGGCCGGGCCTTCAGCCGGGAGGAACTGATGTCGGACGTGTGGGGCTGGGACTTCGGCGACCTGTCGACGGTGACCGTGCACGTACGGCGCCTGCGGCACAAGGTCGAGACCGACCCGGCGCGTCCACGGCTGATCACCACGGTGTGGGGCGTCGGCTACCGGTTCGACGACCGCGGAGGCGGGGCGAGTGGAGGCGACTCCGGCAACGGTGACGGGCGGGGCGTCAACGGCGGCGTAGGCGCGGGGAGTTACGAGGCTCCGGGTGACGACGGCGGAGCAGGCGGACAGGCTGGAGGACGCCATGCATGATCTGCTCCTCATCGCGCTCTACGCGGCCCTGGGCGCCGTGGCCGTCGGCCTGGCGGGACTGCTGGCGCTGCATGCGCTGCGCCGCCGGTCGGTGGCGGTGTCGCTCGCGGTGCTCACCGCGGTCGCCGTCGGCTCGGTGCTGGCGGGAACGCTGTCGGTGGCCTGGGCGATGCTGCTCAACCGGCACGACCTGGGCGTCGTCACCACGGTCTGTGCGATGGCGGGCGTGACGGCGACCGCCACCGCGCTGTTCCTCGGACGCTGGGTCATCGGCGGACACCGCGCGCTGGAGCAGGCGGCACGGGCCCTCGGCGGCGTCGGGGCGACGGTCGGCGTGGACGGCGGGAGCGGAGCGCGCCCGGCCGGAGGGCACGGCCCCGGGGA
>NZ_LJGW01000116.1:0-176 GCF_001751255.1 Streptomyces nanshensis
CGACCCCGGGATCCGCGGCGGGGTCGGGTGTGGTGCGGCCCTCGGCGAGTGCGCGCAGGGCGGCGCCGGTGAGCTGGTAGGTCACGGGGCCCGCGAGGTCCAGTACCAGGGTGTCGGCCCGCTCCTGGACGAGGGCGTGCAGCGCCTGCCGCAGCGGTACGGCCACGGGGCGGGCC
>NZ_LJGW01000116.1:268-2622 GCF_001751255.1 Streptomyces nanshensis
CGGTGAGGTGAGCGTGGGGACCGCCATGTCGCTGGTCTTCTCGCGCCGCAGGCCCGGGGTCCCCCCTCCCCCTGCGCCGCCCGGCACGGGAAGGGTCTCCTCCTCGCCGAGCACGGCGACGACCGGCACCAGCAGCCGCGCCTCCGCGAGGGCTTCGAGGACGCGCTGCTCGGCGCCCGGCGCCTCCGGGGCGGCCTGCCAGGCGGCGAGGGCCGCGGCGAGCGCGGGGTCGGCCTCGCCAGTGTCGGAGGCGAAGCCGGGATCGGGGATGTTCTTGAGCGCCACGGAAGGTGAGCCTAGTCGCGCGGCGTGCGGGAGCGGAGGCCGCGCAGGGTCTCCATGTTCACGCCCTTGTGGATCGCGACCGCGCCGCCGATGAGCAGCAGTCCCAGGACGGCGGCGATGGTCGCCAGCCATCCGGCGCTCGGTCCGTCGTCGGGGCCGGTGCCGAAGAACTCGCTGCGGTACGGGGGTTGGCTCGGCTGCTGCTTGCGGGGCTTGATGTTGGAGCCCATCTCGATGGCCGCCGCGGGGTCGACGACGCCGGTGCCCAGGGCGTCGCTCCGTCCGCCCTCCGGGGTGTGCCGTGCCGTGTCCGACATCAGCTCCTTGATCTGCGCCGGGCTGAGGTCGGGGTGTGCGGCGCGTACGAGCGCGACCGCGCCGGAGGCGAAGGCCGAGGCGGCGCTGGTGCCCCAGCCCTCGTAGTAGCGGCGGTCCGGGTCGGCTATCAGCACCTCCTTTCCGGGGGCGGCGACGGTCGCGTACCAGCGGCGTGTGGAGAAGGAGGCGCGCGCTCCGTGGCGGTCCACGGCGGTCACGGCGATGACGCCGGGATAGGCCGCCGGGTAGGAGATGTGGTCGCCCTCCTCGCCGCCGTTGCCCGCGGAGGCGACGACGACGGAGCCCTTGCGCTGGGCGTAGCGCACCGCGGCGTCCTCGCCCGCCTCGGGGTGCGCGGAGCTGCTGTCGTCGCCGAGGGAGAGGTTGATGACGTCGGCGCCCTGGTCGGCGGCCCAGCGGATGCCGTCGGCGAGGGCCGAGGCGCGGGAGTTGCGGGCCAGTTTGCGCTTGGGGTCGCTGTCCTCCAGGAGGACGCGTACGGGGAGGATCTTCGCCTCCGGGGCGACGCCCATGACGCCGAGCTTGTGTCCCCGGCCGTGGCCGCGGCCCGCGATGACGCCCGCCATGGCGGTGCCGTGCCGGGCCCAGGAGCGGTCGCCCTTCTTCGCTCCCATGCTGATGAAGTCACGGCCGTGCAGGACGTTGCCCTCGAGGTCGGGGTGGTCGGGGTCGACGCCGGTGTCGAGCACGGCGACGGTGATGCCCTTGCCCTTGGTGGTCTTCCAGGCGTCGGCGGCGTGGATGGCCTTCAGGCCCCACTCCTGGCGCTGGACGCCCTCTCCCTCCGCGGCGTGCGCGCTGCCGGCCACGGGCACCAGGGCGACCGACGCCGCGAGGGCCGCGGACGCGATGCGCCGGTACCGGCGCGTACGACGGCGTCGGCTCGGCGCAGCGGCGTCGGGCACGGAACGGCCGGGTACCGGACAGCCGGATACGGGACGGTCGTCGGTCACTGCTCGCCCTCTTCTCCCGCTGCCTCGCGCAGCCTCCGCTCGATGCGGTCCGCGATGCCCTGTGCGTCGTGTCCCAGCCCGGCCTGTGCCGCCGCCGAGGTCTCGCCCTTCTCGGTGGCCTCCGCGGCGGGCTGCGGGTCGCTGACGATCCGTCCGTCCGCGAAGCCGCTCACGGCGTAGACGACGACGGGTGCGTCGGAGAGGACCCGTATCGTCCAGCTCGCGCGCTGTGCGTCGCCGAAGTCGGCGGAGACGGTGCCGCGCGCGCCGTACGGACGGGGCATCAGATCGGTGCGCTCGCCGAGGTTCTCCACGGCGAAACGCTTGCGCAGCGCCCGCATGCCCGCGCCCTCGGAGCGGGTGAAGACCAGGCCGACGGTGGTGACGCTGCTGGTGGTCTCGTCCGCGTACGTCGCCCGTACGAGGCGGCTGCAGCCCACGGGCGAGAGCGCCTTGACGAGCAACGGGTCGAATCCCTCACGGCAGTTGCCGTCGGGTGCGACGGCGACGCGCAGCCAGCGGCGGTCGGCGCTGCCGGGGCCTGCGCCGCGGCCCTTGATGACGCGCGGGAAGAGGTCGTCGACGGCGGTGTTGTGCCAGGCGGCGCGCATGTCGCCGAACGAGCCGTCGGTGACGGCCTGTTCGCCGGGCTTGTCGGTCAGCCACGTCCCGGCGGCGGCTCCGCCCAGCAGTCCGACGCCGAGGACGAGGCAGACGGCGGCGGCGACGGTGCGCGGCGCCGGACGGCCGTGCGGCCCGCCGTCCCGTACGGGCCCC
>NZ_LJGW01000114.1 GCF_001751255.1 Streptomyces nanshensis
CCACCACCAACCACACACCAGAAGCAGAAGCAGCGCCGTCGGCAGACGGCGAGGCGACAGGCGGAGTGTCAGCGGAGCCGAAAGCATCGACAGTCGCCGAGGACGGCGAGAGAGACGTGGGATCGGTCGGGCCCGTCAGGGGTTTCCACCACTCCCGGTAACACCAACCCCCCGTGCTGGAGCGAACGCGTTCACGGCTTCGCCATTCCGTCAGACCGGACGAGACCGCTGACGCTGTCGGAGCATCCACGCCCAACGCCCGTGCAAGCGTGGCCACGTCGTCGGACTCGACGAGCTCCCAAAACGCCGCATCCACCGGATGCGAACCACCCTCCGCGAGAGCCGGCACCTCCGGCCAGTAGCGTTCGTGTTGGAAGGGGTAGGTCGGCAGATCGGTACGTTCAGCGCCGGTACCGTCGAACAGCCGCCGCCACTCAACAGGCACACCGTTCACATGAAGACGCCCCAACGCCCCGAGCACAGCAGCCTCTTCAACGACGTCCTTACGCAGAAAGGGCACCGCCGTGGCATCGGGAGCGATCGCCGCAGCCATCGCCGAAAGCACACCGTCCGGACCCAACTCCACAAACCCCGACACATGCTGGCCTGCAAGCCATTCGACGCTGTCGCCGAAACGCACCGTCTC
>NZ_LJGW01000126.1 GCF_001751255.1 Streptomyces nanshensis
CGCAGTCGCGCACGCTGGCGTCCGCCGGTCTGATCACCGACCCCGCCTCGCCCCGTGCCGGGGTGGGCGCGTGCGCCGGACGGCCCGGCTGTGCCCGTTCCCTCGCGGACGTACGGGCCGACGCGACGGCGCTCACCGGTCCGGGACCGCTTCCGGTGTACTGGTCCGGGTGCGAACGCCGCTGCGGACGCCCGCGCGGCGACCGCGTGGAGGCGGTGGCGGAGCCCTCCGGCTACCGCGTCTCCCTCGTACGCAACGGCCACATCGTCCGTACGTCGGCGCTCACGGACCGCGCCGGCGTCGCCGCCGAGGTGGCCGCGGCGCGAACGGGCGGCTCCGCGGGGGAAGTCGGGCGGCCGACGGATCCCGCACGGGATGCGGCGTCCGCCCAAGTGACAGAGCCCGTAAGGGAGTCGGGGCCGGTCCCGGAGCCGGTCCCCGAGTCGGCCGGCTCCGGCGGTCCGGCGGTCCCGACGGTTCCGGCAGCGGTGGAGCGATGAGCGAGAGCACAGTGCACGACCCCGAACGGCCCGGCGGCGAACAGCCCGGCCGCGAACAGCACAGCCCCGAACAGCACAGCCCCGAAAGGCCCGTCGACGAGCGGACCGCCCAACACCAGTCCGGCTACCCGGCGTTCGAGTACGAGAAGGACGGGGCGGCCATCTACCGCCGGTCCTTCGCGACGATCCGCGCCGAGGCGGACCTCGGGGCGCTGCCCCCGGACGTCGCCCAGGTCGCCGTCCGGATGATCCACGCCTGCGGGATGACCGACCTCGTACGGGACCTCGTCCACACCCCGGCGGTCGTGGCACGGGCACGGGCGGCGCTGCGCGCGGGCGCGCCGATCCTCTGCGACGCCGCGATGGTCGCCAGCGGCGTCACGCGCCGCCGGCTGCCCGCGGACAACGAGGTGGTGTGCACCCTGTCCGACCCGTCCGTGCCGGGCCTGGCCGCGGAGTTGGGCACCACACGTACGGCGGCCGCACTCGAACTGTGGCGGGACCGCATGGACGGAGCGGTCGTCGCGGTCGGCAACGCGCCCACGGCGCTCTTCCGGCTGCTGGAGATGATCGAGCGGGGCGCTCCCCGTCCGGCCGCCGTGATCGGCGTCCCCGTCGGTTTCGTCGGCGCCGCGGAGTCCAAGGACGCGCTCGCCGCCCACCCCTTGCGTCTGGAACATCTGGTCGTGCGCGGACGGCGCGGAGGCAGCGCCATCGCCGCCGCGGCGCTCAACGCGATAGCGAGCGAGGAAGAGTGACCGAGAGCGAGACCCGGACCGGTAGGGCAACCGACGCCGCGGTACCGGGAGTCGAGACCCCCGGTACGTCAACCGACGCCGCCCGTACGGGAGTCGACGCCGGTGCGGCGCGGACGCCCGGCAGGCTCTACGGTGTCGGGCTCGGCCCCGGCGACCCGTCGCTGATGACCGTACGCGCCGTCGACGTCATCGCCGCGGCGGACGTGATCGCCTACCACAGCGCCCGGCACAAGAAGTCCATCGCCCGCTCGATCGCCGCCGCGCACATCCGCGCCGACCACATCGAGGAAGCCCTCGTCTACCCGGTGACGACCGGCACCACCGACCATCCCGGCGGCTACCGGGGCGCGTTGGAGGACTTCTACACCGAGGCGTCGGCCCGCCTCGCCGCCCATCTGGACGCGGGCCGTACGGTCGCGGTCCTCGCGGAGGGCGACCCGCTCTTCTACGGCTCGTACATGCACATGCACAAGCGGCTGGCCGGCCGCTACCCCACCGAAGTCATCCCCGGCGTGACCTCCGTCAGCGCCGCGTCGGCCCGGCTGGGCGCCCCGCTGGCCGAGGGCGAGGAGGTGCTGACGGTGCTGCCGGGCACCCTGCCGGAGGAGGAGCTGACCGCCCGGCTCGCCGCGACCGACGCGGCGGTGGTGATGAAGCTCGGCCGCACCTTCGCCAAGACCCGCCGCGCGCTGGAGAGTTCGGGTCGCCTGGCGGAGGCGCGCTATGTGGAGCGGGCCACGATGGACGGGGAGCGTACGGGCGAACTGGCCGCCGTGGACGAGGGATCGGTGCCGTACTTCTCGGTGGCGGTGCTGCCGAGCCGCGCGGGCGCGGCGGTACCGCGGACGGACGCGGCCGAGCCGGAACGCGACCGCGACCGCGAGCAGGAACGGGACCGGGAACGGGAGCAAGAGCCGCGGGCGGAGGGCGCGTTGCAGCAGCCGGCCGGTGAGGTCGCCGTGGTGGGCACCGGACCCGCGGGCCCGCTGTGGCTGACGCCCGAGACCCGCGGCGTCCTGGCCGCCGCCGACGACCTCGTCGGCTACACGACCTATCTGGACCGCGTGCCCGTCCGCACGGGACAGCTCCGGCACGGCTCCGGCAACCGCGTGGAGTCCGAACGCGCCGAATTCGCCCTGGAGTTGGCGCGGCGCGGGCGACGCGTCGCCGTCGTCTCCGGCGGCGACCCGGGCGTCTTCGCGATGGCCACCGCCGTACTGGAGGCCGCGGCGCAGGACCCGTACACGCATGTACCGGTACGCGTCCTGCCCGGCGTGACCGCCGCCAACGCCGCCGCCGCCCGCGCCGGCGCACCCCTCGGCCACGACTACGCGACCATTTCCCTCTCCGACCGGCTCAAGCCGTGGGACGTCATCGCGGAACGCCTGCACGCCGCCGCAGCCGCCGACTTGGTGCTCGCGCTCTACAACCCCGGCTCCCGCAGCCGCACTTGGCAGGTGGGCAAGGCCCGCGAACTGCTGCTGGAACACCGGCGGCCGGACACCCCGGTGGTGCTGGCCACGGACGTCGGCGGCCCGGAGGAGGACGTAAGCGTCGTACGCCTCGCCGAACTGGAGCCCGCCGACGTCGGGATGCGCACGATCCTGCTCGTCGGCTCCTCGCAGACCCGGACCGTACGGCGGGGCGGCGGCGACGAGGTCGTGTGGACACCGCGCCGGTACGCGCCGGACGAGACCGTCTAGCGCTCGGCGTCCGCGTCCGGGGCGGACGGGCAGAGGGTTCGGGTTCGGGTTCGGGTTCAGGTTCGGGACGCCGGGCCGGTCCTGGAAGGATCAGGTGATCCGCCGTGCGAGCACCTGTCCGGGCCAGTCCCCGGCGAGGAAGCGCTCGGTGGGCGTAAAGCCGTTCCGCTCGTAGAACGCGACGAGCCGTCCCCCGCCGCCCGCCCAGCAGTCGACCCGCAGCAACTCGATGCCCGTCCGGCGGGCCACGTCGGCGGCGTGCGCCAGCAGCGCCGCCCCGACGCCGCGCCCCGCGTACCGCCGGTCGGAGACCAGCAGCCGTACGTACTGCTCCGGTTCCCCGGCCGGTGCGACGGCGATCGCCGGACCGGGCCCGGAGTGCAGCACCATCGCCCCCACGGGAACGCCGTCCGACTCCGCGACGTGGACGTCCATTTCGGCCGTGTACGCCGCGACCCGCTCCGCCCCGCCGGGCCTCCGCGACCAGGGCTCGGTGCCCCACTGCTCGGTGTTGCCCCGCGCGTTCATCCAGGCCACCGCCCCGTCGAGCATGGCCAGCACGGCCGGTGCGTCCGTGGGTCCGCCGGGCCTGATCCGTATGCCGTGCGCTGCGCCGTCCACGAGAAGAAGCCTAAGTACTCCTGGTGTGGGGCCGGTTCGCTGCCCGTGGACGTGGCAGCGAACGCCGGGCACGCCTACTCCGCGCCGGCCCCGCCCCTCCGCCCGCTCCCGAGTTCCGCGTACCGCGAGCGCATGGCGCTGCTCGCGGCCGGACCGGCGGCGAAGACGAACGCCTCACTGTCGTCGAGGCTTCTGCCCGTACGGGCGTCCACCAGGACCGGCTCGACCTCCTCGCCGCTGGCGGCGTCCACCAGGACCATCGACCGCTCCTCCGGTGCCAGGTGCAGGTTCCCCCAGGCGGCCAGGGCGACGATCACGGGCCGAAGGGACCGGCCGCGCTCGGTGAGCACGTACTCGTAACGCACCGGCTTGTCCTGGTAGGGCCGCCGTTCCAGCAGGCCGTCCGCGACCAGCGTCTTCAGTCGCGTGGTGAGCATGCTGGTGGAGATGTCCAGATTCCGCTGGAACTGGTCGAAGCGCGTATAGCCGTCGAAGGCGTCATGCAGGATCAGCAGAGTCCACCACTCGCCGACGTGCTGCACCGTCGTGGACAGCGGACACTCTCGGTCTTCCAGCCGCATGCGACTCGGCATGCCCACCCCCAGTTACTGCTAATGTAGAAGCGACTCACTTCTATTTTAGCAGTCGATGAGTTCCGCGGTGATGCGCCTCCGTCGGGCCTGGCATGCGGCCACCTGGCAGCGGCAAGCACCGCATCCCTCGCTACCCGGCCCAACACACAGGAGAACGCATGCCCGAGAATCCCACGTCGATCGACCCCGCCGACCTGCCCGAAGCGATCACCCGCTATCTGACGGGTCGCGCCGCCAAAGACGCCTCCGCTGCCGCGCCGGCCTTCGCGTCACACGCCACCGTCACCGACGACGGACACGTCTACGAGGGAACCGAAGCCATCACCCGATGGCTCGGGCAGACCGACACCGAGTACAGCTACTCCACGACGCTCACCGGCGCCGAACGCGACGCACCCGACCGGTACACCGTCCACCAGCACCTCGAAGGGGACTTCCCCGGCGGGACGGTCGACCTGCGCTGCCGCTTCGTCCTGGCCCACGGACTGATCAGCGAACTGAGCATCGCCCCCTGACCGACCGCCCGCCGTCCCCGGCACCCCGTTTCCGACAGGAGCACCAGCAGTATGAGGACCTGGTTCATCACCGGCGGCACCCCCGGCGGATTCGGCATGGCATACGCCGACGCCGCCCTGGAAAGGGGCGACAACGTCGTCCTCACCGCCCGCCGCCCCCACCTGCTCGACGACTGGGCCGCCCGCCACGGCGACCGGGTGCTCGTCCAGCCCCTGGACGTCACCGATCCACACCAGACCGAGCAGGCCGTCCGTGCCGCCGAAGACCGTTTCGGCGGCGTCGACGTCCTGGTCAACAACGCCGGCCGGGGATGGTACGGCTCCATCGAGGGCACGCCCGACGAGGACGTAAGGGCGTCCTTCGAGTTGAACTTCTTCTCCGTGACGCAGATGCTCCGCGCCGTTCTGCCGGGAATGCGGGAACGCGGCAGCGGATGGATCATCACCATGTCCTCCGTCGCAGGACTGCGCAGCGTGCCGGGCTTCGGCTACTACAGCGCCGCCAAGCACGCCGTCGAAGGGCTCACCGAGGCGCTGCGCGACGAAGTCGCCCCGTTCGGCGTCAAGGTCCTGGCCGTCGAACCGGGCGCCTTCCGCACACACGCCTACGCCTCGTTCGCCGACGAAGCCGTGAACGAGACGGTCGACGCCTATCTGCCCCTGATCCACACCGTCCGTTCCTCCATGGTCGGGCAGGACGGTCGGCAGCCCGGCGATCCCCGTCGCGGAGTGCGCGCTGTCCTGGACGCCATGGAGAGCACCCCGCCGCCCCGCCGCATCGTCCTGGGAGCCGACGGCTTCGCGGCGGTCCGGGAGCAGTTGACGGACATGACGGCGGAACTGAACGCTTCCGAAGCGGCCTCGCGCAGCGCGGACTTCCCCGAGGGCGCCCAAGGAACCGAGGACTGACGCGAGGCGCCGCCGGGAGACCGGCGTCACCGTTCCGCACAGAGAAAACCTGGTCGCCGCGGCCATACCCGTGGTAAACGGGAGGGCCGCCCGCAATTCGTCCCGGAGATGCTCATGCGCCGCCTCGCCGTCTTCCTCGCCTCGTCCGACGGACACGACCCGGCGCACGCCGAACTGGCCGCCGACGTCGGCGCCGAACTGGCCCGGCGCGGCATCGGCGTCGTCTACGGCGGCGGAGGCCGGGGGCTGATGGGCGTGCTGGCGGACAGCGCGCTGAAGGCGGGCGGCGAGGTCGTCGGCGTCATGCCGCGCAGCATGGTCGAACGGGAGTGGGCGCACGAGAAGGTGACCGACCTGCTCATGTGCGACTCGATGCACGAACGCAAGGCGCTGATGGCCGAGCACGCCGACGCGTTCGTCGCCCTGCCCGGCGGACTCGGCACCCTGGAGGAGATCTTCGAGGTGTGGTCGTGGCGCCAACTCGGCTTCCACACCAAGCCCGTTGGCTTCCTCGACGCCGACGGCTTCTGGACGCCGCTGCTCGGCGCCCTGCACGGCATCGCCGACTCCGGACTGCTCGCCGCGTCCACGCTCGACGACCTCGCCGTCGCCCCCGATCTGCCCGGTCTGCTGGACGCGCTGGAGGAACGGCTGCGCCGCGTCCCCCGGCCCGCACACGGTGCGGAGGCTCCCGCACGGTGAGAGCCGGGAGACCGGGCGTCCCGTACGTCCCGTACGGACTCAGCGCTTGAGCGTGAAGGCGAAGTCGCCGGAGAGCCTTCCGCTCAGCCGGACCGCCGAGACGAGACGCCCCTCGGCGATCAGCCTCCGCACCTCGGTCCGCGAAAGGCCGAAGCCTTCGGCGATCAGCCGCACCGGCCGGAGCGGGATGGGCGCCGCGAAGCGCACCGAGACGTCGATCGCCTCGTCCACGGCGCCGTACGCGGTCTCGCACCCCGCCCTGTACGCGGCCCCGTCCCCGAGGGGATCGGGACCTCCGGTCTCGACGCGCCAGGCGCCGTCCCAGTCCAGGGCGATGCGCTGACGTCGCCGCATGAGCGGATCCTGCATCAACTCGGCTGTCAGGACAGGGTCGTTGTGGTGGAGTCGGTCCAGCAGTTCGGGCCGCAGCGAACGCACGGGCGTGCGCTCCAGCACCGTGAGCTTGACGGTCTCCCCGCAGCCGGTGCACAGCGCGAGGAGCCAGACGTCGATGAGCTTGTGATGTGCGTTGAGGCGGAATCGTCCGCTCGCCCGGAAGCGCCCGCAGGCGCACACACGGCAGCGGCGAAGGATGACAGGTAGACAGGTGGGCACGACCACCCAGTTCCTGGGCACAGCAGTACACCGGTTTCAGTGAGAAGACCGCAGCGAAAAGGAGCGCGGCGCACAGGCGCGACGCGCGACGAATCAGCGCTCGGGGGGTCTCACTTGGTGTACAAGGGCACGTCCTGGGCGAGACGGCAGGGACGCAGGCACGGTATCGGCGGGCCGTCCAGCGACTCCACCGATTTCCGGCCGGACGGCTTCCGCGCGGACGGCTTCTAGCCGTGCGGCTTCCGGACTGGCAGCCTCACCGCCGTCGTCAGAGGTACTGGGCCTCACCGTTGCCGAGCGACCAGTCCGCGTTCGTGTTCTCCGTCAGTACGACGAACATGTTCCGCGGTTCCACGTCGGCGTACTCCTCGGCGAGTTCGGCGATGCGCCGGTACAGCGCCTGCTTCTGCGTGTCGGGACGGCCGGTCCGCAGCGTGATCGCCACGTACACGATCCCGTCGTCGCGTTGCACGCCGAGATAGGTGCCGTGGCGCAGCAACCCCCGCTGCCCGTCATGGGCGTTGAGGATCTGGAAGTGGTCGTCGTCGGGGAAGCCCATCGTTTCGCCGAGCGCCTCGTGAACGGCTCGTCCCAGGGCCTTCAACCGTTGTGTGTCGCAGTGCATGGCGTCGATGCGGACGAGCGGCATGGTGCGTGCCTCCAGGGTCGGTCTGCGCTGTCTCGGCCCCTGTCGTACCCCGTCACGTACGACGGGCACGCACGACGAACACGTACCCCGTCACATACGACGGCCACCGGCACCCGAGAGGCATCGGCCGGGGTCAACTCCCCTGCTCCGCACCGCCGTTCCGCAGCCCCGCCAGCCAGTCGACGGCCCCCTCGGGCCCCGGGACGACCGGCACCCCCTCGGGCACCGGCGGCCGGCGTACGACGACCACCGGCACCCCCGCCTCGCGGGCCGCGGTGAGCTTCGGCGCGGTGGCCGAGCCGCCGCTGTCCTTGGTCACCACGACGTCGACGCGGTGGCGCCGCAGCAGCTCGCGCTCACGGGCGAGGTCGAACGGCCCGCGCTCCAGCAGCAGTTCCATACGGCGCGGACAGGGCCCCTCGGGCGGGTCCACGGTCCGTACGAGGAACCACAGCTCGTCCAGGGACGCGAAGGCCGCGAGGCCCGTACGCCCGGTGGTCACGAAGACCCGGCGCCCCAGCGACGGAAGCAGCGCCGCCGCCTCCGCCAGCGAACCGGCCGGGCGCCAGTCGTCGCCCTCGACGGGGACCCAGCCGGGACGGCGTACGGCCAGCAGCGGAGTATGGGTGGCAGCGGCGGCACGCGCCGCGTGGAAACTGATCGTCTCGGCGAAGGGATGCGTGGCGTCGATGAGCGCGTCCACCCGGTGCTCCCGCAGCCAGCGGGCCATGCCCTCGGCGCCGCCGAAGCCGCCGACCCGTACCTCTCCCGGCAGGCCGCGCGGGCTGGCGACCCGGCCGGCCAGCGAGGACGTCACGCGCAGGCCGGGCGTCCCGGGCCGCAGCAGCGTCCCGGCCAGGGAGCGGGCCTCGGTCGTACCGCCGAGAAGGAGCACGTGCACGGAGTCGGGATCCGTTCATGAGTGAGACGACATGGACGACGTGAACGACGTGGGCGACGTGGGCGATGTGAACGACGCAGGCGGCATGAGTGAGGCGAAGGGCGGACGCGGTGCCCAACTCAAGCACACCGGCCTGCGGCCCGGCTGGACGACCGGAGCCTGCGCGACGGCCGCCGTCACCGCCGCCCACACCGCCCTGCTGACGGGCGACTTCCCCGATCCGGTCACGATCACGCTCCCCAAGGGGCACACGCCGTCCTTCGCGCTCGCCGCGGAGGAGCTGACGTCGACGCACGCCATGGCGGGCATCGTGAAGGACGCCGGCGACGACCCCGACGTCACGCACGGTGCGCTCGTACGCGCGACCGTACGGCTCCTCCCGGAGGGCGCGGGGGTGGTCTTCCGCGCGGGGCCGGGGGTGGGGACGGTCACACGTCCCGGGCTGCCCCTGCCCGTCGGGGAGCCCGCGGTCAACCCCGTACCGCGGCAGCTCATACGGGAGCATGTCGCGCTGGTGGCCCGTACGTACGGGGCGGGGACGGGAGCGGAGACGGGGACGGGAGCGGAGGCCGCGCCCGGAACCGGAACGGGAGCCGGACTCGGAACCGGCGGCGGCGACGTGGAGGTGACGCTCTCCGTCGACCACGGCGAGGAGATCGCCCGCTCCACCTGGAACCCCCGGCTGGGCATCCTCGGCGGACTGTCGATCCTCGGCACCACCGGCGTCGTCGTCCCGTACTCCTGCTCCGCGTGGATCGACTCGATCCGGCGGGGCGTGGACGTGGCACGCGCCGCGGGACGTACGCATGTGGCGGGCTGCACCGGCTCCACGTCGGAGAAGACCGTCGTCGCCGAACACCGGCTGCCCGAGGACGCCCTGCTCGACATGGGCGACTTCGCGGGCGCGGTGCTGAAGTATCTGCGCCGCCACCCCGTGGAACGCCTCACGCTCTGCGGCGGTTTCGCCAAACTCTCCAAGCTCGCGGCGGGCCATCTCGACCTGCACTCGGGACGCTCCCAGGTCGACAAGGGCTTCCTCGCCCGCCTCGCGCACGAGGGCGGCGCGGGCGAGGCGCTGTGCGCGGAGGTCGCGAGCGCCAACACCGGCCTCGCGGCACTGCAGTTGTGCGCGGCGGCGGGCGTACCGCTGGGCGACCTGGTGGCCGCCGCCGCCCGCGACCAGGCCCTGTCCGTACTGCGCGGGGCGCCGGTCGCCGTGGACGTGATCTGTATCGACCGCGCCGGCACGGTCGTCGGACGCAGCGCCCCCGCGATCTGACCCACGCCGAGCCCCCGGGCCGGAGCCGGTCGGCAGATGTGCCGCTCCCGTCAGCAGATGCGGCGGTCCCGCTCCGGCGAGTACAGATGGCTGTCGCCGAACTGCTCGGCGCCCAGCGTCCGTCCGACCATGATCACCGCCGTACGCACGATGCCCGCCGTCTTCACCGCCTCCGCGATCTCCCCGAGCGTCCCGCGCAGCACCTGCTCCTCGGGACGGCTGGCGTACGCGACGACGGCGGCGGGGCAGTCGGCCCCGTAGTGCGGCAGCAGCTCGCCGACCACACGGTCGGCATACCGGGCGGCGAGATGCAGCACGAGCAGCGCGCGGCTGCGGCCGAGCGTCGCCAGGTCCTCCGTCTCCGGCATCGCAGTGGCCCGGCTCGCGATACGGGTCAGGACGACGGTCTGGCCCACGGTCGGCACCGTCAACTCCCGCTTCAGCGCGGCGGCGGCCGCGGCGTAGGCGGGCACTCCGGGGACCATCTCGTACGGCACGCCCGCCGCGTCCAGCCGCCGCATCTGCTCGGCGACGGCGCTGAAGACGGACGGGTCCCCCGAGTGCAGCCTCGCCACGTCGTGCCCGTCCCGGTGGGCGGCGGTCAACTCGGCGGTGATCGCGTCGAGATCGAGCTGCGCGGTGTCCACGAGGCGCGCGTCGGGCGGGCATTCGGCGAGCAGTTCGGACGGTACGAGGCTGCCCGCGTACAGACAGACCCGGCAGTCCGCGAGCCTGCGCGCGCCGCGCACGGTGATCAGATCCGCGGCGCCGGGCCCGGCGCCGATGAAGTACACGGTCACGTCGTGGCTCCTGGTGCTGTGCGATGAGAATGCGCGCGCGGATCCGCGCCCGTTACGGAATCCCGGCCGGAGGCACCGCTGGTCGCGCCGTCATGCTCCCCGTACGGCTTCTCGACGGCCCACTGCGTGACCGGCATCGCCTGCCGCCACCCCGTGAAGCCGCCGACGGGCGCGGCGTGCGCCACCGCCAGCCGTACGAGTTCGCCGCCGAGCCGCTTGTACCACTCCGCGAGCAGCGCCTCCGACTCCAGCGTCACGGTGTTGGCGACGAGCCGCCCGCCGCCCGGCAGCCGGTCCCAGCAGGTCTCCAGCAGACCCGGCGTGGTGAGCCCGCCGCCGATGAACACCGCGTCGGGCGGGGGCAGTTGATGCAGGCTCTCCGGCGCGGCGCCGGTGACGACGCGCAGTCCGGGCACCCCGAGCCGCTCCGCGTTACGGGCGATCCGCTCGGCCCGTACGTGATCGCGCTCCACGGCGACGGCCCCGCACGACGGATGCGTCCGCATCCACTCCACCGCGACCGAGCCCGACCCCGCGCCGACGTCCCAGAGCAGTTCACCGGGCGCGGGCGCCAGCGCACCGAGCGTGGCGGCGCGCACATGCCTCTTGGTGAGCTGGCCGTCGTGCTCGTACGCCGCGTCCGGCAGCCCCGGCACGGCACCCAGCCGCAACGCGTCCGGCGCCCGGCGGCACTCGACCGCGACGACGTTCAACGCGTCGACCACCGCCTCCGGCCACTCCTCGGCCGTGGACGCCTCGGTGACGCGCTCGCCCTCGCCGCCGAGCTGCTGGAGCACCCTCATCCGGCTCGGCCCGAACCCGCGGTCCCGCAGCAGGGCGGCCACCTCACCGGGCGTCCCGGCACCGGCACTGAGCACCAGCAGCCGGCGCCCGTCGTGCAGCCCGGCCGCGAGCCGTCCGGCGGGACGCCCGACGAGGGTCACGACCTCGACGTCCTCCAGCGGCCAGCCCAGCCGCGCGCACGCGTACGAGACGGACGAGGGGTGCGGCAGCACCCGCAGCCCCTCCGGGCCGACCTCCTCGGCCAGCACCCGTGCGATTCCGTAGAAGGAGGGGTCACCGCTGGCCAGTACGGCGATACGGCGCCCCGCGTGCGCCTCGATCAGCCCGGGAACTGCGGGCCGCAACGGCGACGGCCACGCCACCCGCTCCCCCGCGAACTCCGGTGGCAGCAGGGCCAGTTGACGCCGGCCGCCGATCACCACGTCCGCGCCGCCGAGCGCCGCCCGCGCCGCACCGGACAGCCCGCCCCAGCCGTCCGCCCCGATCCCGACGACGTCCACCCCCGGCCTGACC
>NZ_LJGW01000168.1:0-209 GCF_001751255.1 Streptomyces nanshensis
GGACGCCGGGCCGGACTGGCCGGTGCCACGCTCGGGCTGGTGGCGGCGGGCATCGCGGTGGAGCGGCTGACGGTCAGCCGCGGCGTACGGCGCAAGGCACGCCTCGCCCTGGACGCGGCCGGGCCGTACGGCTCGTTGCGCGGCACCCCGGGCACGGCGTACGCGGAGGACGGCACCGAGCTGTACTTCGAGACGGACGAGCCCGAGGC
>NZ_LJGW01000168.1:297-20998 GCF_001751255.1 Streptomyces nanshensis
TCCTCCCCGCCGTCCTCCCCGTCGTCCTCCTCGCCGTCCCGTACCGCCGCGGCGGCGGCCGCGGGCGACGGCGTGGGCGGGCCGACCGTGCAGCCCGTACGGATCGAGACGGCCGACGCGGCGGGGGCGGCGAAGCCCTCCGGGCGTACGGGACCGCACCGCAGACGGCTGATGAGCCTGCTGGGCCGGCGCGCGGGCAGCGCGAAGGGCGCACGCGGCGGACGCCGGAGCAAGGGCCGACTGCCGCCTCCCACGGTCGTCTTCACCCACGGGTACTGCCTGAGCCAGGACGTCTGGCACTTCCAGCGGGCCGCCCTGCGCGGCGCCGTACGGACCGTCTACTGGGACCAGCGCAGCCACGGCCGCTCCGCGCGCGCCCCCTCCGGCGACCCCGTGACGATCGACCAGCTCGGCCGGGATCTCAAGGCGGTGCTCGATGAGGCGGTGCCGGAGGGACCGATCGTGCTCGTCGGCCACTCCATGGGCGGGATGACGGTGATGGCGCTCGCCGACCAGTACCCGGAGTTCGTCGCCGAGCGCGTCACCGGCGTCGCCTTCGTCGGCACCAGCGCCGGCGGCCTGAGCGAGGTGACGTACGGGCTGCCGCTCCCGGCGGTGGGCGTGAAGGCGGTACGGCGTGCGGTGCCCGGGGTGCTACGGGCGATGGTCGCGCAGAGCGCGCTGGTCGAGCGGGGGCGGCGGGCGACCGCGGACCTCCTCGCCGGACTGGTCAAGCGCTACTCCTTCGGTGACGCGGGGAACGTCGACCCCGGGGTGGCACGGTTCGCGGAGCGGCTGATCGAGTCCGTGCCGATCGATGTGGTCGCGGAGTTCTACCCGGCGTTCGAGGCGCATGAGAAGACGGCCGCGCTCAGCGCCTTCGACGGCCGCCCCGCGCTCGTACTGGCAGGGGAGCGCGACCTGTTGACGCCGTACGCGCACAGCGAGGCCATCGCGGCGGCGCTGCCCTCGGCACGGCTGCTGATCCTGGAGCAGACCGGGCATCTGTCGATGCTGGAGCGCCCGCACGAGGTCAACGAGGCGCTGGCGCAGCTCATCACCCGCAGCGTCACCGGCGGTACGGGCGACTCCGTGGACGGTTCGACCGGCGCCTGAGCGCGTACGGGGGCGCCCGCCGGGAGCGGGACGCGTCCCGGAGGCCCGCCCGCCGCGCGTACCATCCGGACGCATGGAAGCACCACAGTCCGAGGCGGCGGCACGGCCGCTCGCCGTTCAGCGCACCGCTCTCGTCCCGACCCCCGAGCGGATGCAGGAGGTGGGGCGGAGCCTGGCCGGTCTGCTGCGCCCCGGCGATCTCGTGCTGCTCACCGGCGAGTTGGGCGCGGGCAAGACCACGCTCGCGCGCGGCCTCGGCGCCGGGCTCGGGGTGCGCGGCGCCGTCACGTCGCCGACCTTCGTCATCGCCCGCGTCCACCCGTCGCTGACCGACGGACCGCCGCTGGTGCACGTGGACGCGTACCGGCTGGGCGGGCGCGGCCTGGAGGAGATGGACGACCTGGACCTGGACGTCTCGCTGCCCGAGTCGGTCGTGATCGTGGAGTGGGGCGAGGGCCGGGTCGAGGAGCTGTCGGAGGACCGGCTGCATGTGGTGATCGAGCGGACGACCGGGGACGAGGCGGGGGCTGCGGCCGGCGACGGCGCCGAGGGCCCGGACGGCGACGGCGGCGCGGACGACGTACGCACCGTGACGGTGACCGGCGTCGGCGAGCGGTGGCGCGGGGTGGATCTCTCCGTCCTCGGGTGAGCGGGGGCGTGCGAAGGGTTCCCGGGCTCCCGTACGTCCCGACAGGTTGTCGGCAAGATGTTGCACGGGCGGCGGCGCCCGTGGTCAGATGGTGCGGAGAGCGGGGTTAGGTCTGCCTCACTTCGACCCGCCCGCCCAGGAGCCACGGGAGGTCCCATGCCCGCCGAAGACCGAGCGCGGAAGCCCGGCGCGCTGCCGTCGGCTCCAGACATGACAGGCGTCTCGATGCGCGCGCTGCTGGCCTCGCGCGCGGCCGCGGAGGCGGTCTCGACGCCCCCGTCGGAGCCCTCGGATGTGAACGGCCCAGCCGCGGACGGCAGTTCGGGCGCCGAGCCCGGCGACGAAGCCCGTACGTCCAGGGACGCGAGCGGACCGCGGTCCCAGCCGGGCCAGGACGCCGCCTGACCTTCCGGCTCAGCGGACGACGACGACCTTCGTGCCGATGGTCGCGAACAGCCACATGGCCTCGCCGTCCGCACGGTGCTCGCGGATGCCGCCGGTCTGCCGTACCGGGTCGGCGTCGGGCATCGACCCGTCGAGCGCGGCGCTGAAGCCTATGGTCGTGCCCTGGCTGGTGGCGAAGCGCACGACGTTCTCCACGGGCACCCCGTCGGAGCCGGTGACGTGCGGTGCGCGGGATTCCACCTTGTACGTGCCGGGCTCGGGGTCGATCGAGCTGGGGACGACCTTGAAGGTGCGCTTCACTTCCTGCCGTTCGCCCATCAGCCAGACCCGGTTGCGGTCCAGGTCGTACACGACGCGCTCGCCCGCACCCGAGAAGGCCGGCAGGGTCTCCTTCTCCTGGCGCTTCTCCCGCTCGGACTTCCCGGAACCGTCGGCGGAACCGGACCCTCCGTCGCGCGACCCGGCGGAGCCCGCCTTCGAGCGCTCCTGGGCGGCATGCGCCTGGTAGGTGAAGAAACCGATGACGGCCAGAGCCGCCGCCGTAAGCGCGGCCACGACCGCTCCCGCGCTGCTGCCACGTGCCACCGTGCGCGCCACCTCTCCGTCTCCGCCGCTCCCGCGTCGACGGTAGCAGCAGGCGGGGACCGCCCGGCCGGGGCGGCGGGAGGGAGGACGGTACGTCCGCGGTGCCGTACTCCCTTGGCATGGACGGGAGTTGGGACGATCGGGAAGGCGTGCCCCAAACGCGGAGAAGGATCTCCCCGCCGCCGGACCCCGGCCGCCGCGACCCGCCCCCGTGTCCCCGTACACAACCCCGCCCGCACGGCGCCAAGTCACCCGAAAGCGTCCCGTAGGGGACCCCGGGAACGGCCGCCCCGCATTCGCCGTAGGCTGGCTACCGTGCTGCTGCTAGCTCTCGACACCGCCACCCCGGCCGTCACCGTCGCCCTGTACGACACCGACGGCGACCGCGTCCTCGCGGCCTCCGACCAGACCGACGCCCGCCGCCACGGCGAGCTGCTCCTGCCGTCGGTGGACCGGGTGCTGCGCGAGGCCGGCCGTCCGCTCCAGGACGTCGACCGCGTCGTCGTGGGCACCGGCCCCGGTCCGTACACGGGACTGCGGGTCGGGCTGGTCACCGCAGAGACCTTCGGCGCCGCCCTGGGCGTCCCGGTCCTCGGGCTCTGCACGCTCGACGGCATCGCGTACGCCTCCGGCCTGGAGGAGCCGTTCGTCGTGGCGACGGACGCCCGCCGCAAGGAGGTGTACTGGGCGCGCTATTCCGACGCCCGTACACGCGTCGGCGACCCGGCGGTCGACCGCCCCAGCGAGCTGCCCGCCGAGGTGACGGCGATGCCCTCCGTCGGCGCGGGCGCCCGCCTGTACGAGGAGGTCTTCACCGGCCTCCGCACGGATCTGCCGCTGGACCAGTCCGCCGCGGCGCTCGCGTGCCTCGCCGCCGAGAAGCTCGCCAAGGGCGAGGAGTTCCCGCCGCCGCGTCCGCTCTATCTGCGGCGTCCCGACGCCCGCGTCCCCGCCAACTACAAGGTGGTCACGCCGAAGTGACACGTACGGCCGCTCAGGTCCGCACTCCGGAAAGCGACGACGTGGTGCTCCGCGAGATGCGCTGGTGGGACATCGAGCACGTACTCGGCCTCGAACGGGTCCTCTTCCCCGAGGACGCCTGGTCGGCCGGGCTGTTCTGGTCCGAGCTGGCGCACGCCCGCGGGCCCGGTGCCACGCGCCGCTATCTGGTGGCGGAGGCCGCGGGGCCGGACGCGGCGGCACCGGCCCCGGCCGCCGATCCGGCCGTACGCCCGGCGAACGCCCCCGACTTCGGCGGCGGCTGGGACGGCCTCGTCGGCTACGGCGGTCTCGCCGCCGTCGGCGGCACCGGCGACATCCAGACCATCGGCGTGCTGCCCGCCCGGCGCGGCACCGGCCTCGGCTCCCGACTGCTGGGCGAACTCCTCGCCGCCGCCGTCGAGTTCGGCTGCCACGAGGTGATGCTGGAGGTCCGCGTCGACAACGCGCCCGCCCAGCGG
The DNA here is from genome assembly GCF_001751255.1 of Streptomyces nanshensis. Taxonomy (GTDB): domain Bacteria; phylum Actinomycetota; class Actinomycetes; order Streptomycetales; family Streptomycetaceae; genus Streptomyces; species Streptomyces nanshensis_A. The sequence goes on from NZ_LJGW01000168.1 coordinate 4,513, forward strand.
CTCTACGAGCGCTTCGGCTTCACGAAGATCGGCCTCAGACGCGGCTACTACCAGCCGGGCAACGTCGACGCCCTCGTCATGCGCCTGGACGACCCGGCCACGCTGCGGTCCGCTCCGCCCGGCTCTTCCCCCACGTCCTCCGGGACGCCCTCCCCGCCCCCGCCTCAAGGAACGAAGACCCATGGCTGACGAACCCCTCGTCCTCGGCATCGAGACCTCTTGCGACGAGACCGGCGTCGGCATCGTCCGCGGCCACACCCTGCTCGCCGACGCCGTCGCCTCCAGCGTGGACGAGCACGCCCGCTTCGGCGGGGTCGTCCCCGAGGTCGCCAGCCGGGCCCATCTGGAGGCCATGGTCTCCACGATCGAACGCGCCCTGCGCGAGGCCGGCGTCGCCGCCACGGACCTCGACGCCGTCGCGGTCACCGCGGGCCCGGGCCTCGCGGGCGCCCTGCTCGTCGGCGTCAGCGCGGCCAAGGCGTACGCGTACGCGCTCGGCAAGCCGCTCTACGGCGTCAACCACCTCGCGTCCCACATCTGCGTCGACCAGCTCGAACACGGCGCGCTCCCCGAGCCGACCATGGCCCTGCTCGTCTCGGGCGGACACTCCTCGCTGCTGCTCGCGCCCGACATCACCTCGGACGTCCGCCCGCTCGGCTCGACCATCGACGACGCGGCGGGCGAAGCCTTCGACAAGGTGGCGCGCGTCCTCGACCTGGGCTTCCCGGGCGGCCCCGTCATCGACAAGTACGCACGCGAGGGCGACCCGGAGGCGATCGCCTTCCCGCGCGGGCTGACCGGTCCGCGCGACGCCCCGTACGACTTCTCCTTCTCCGGCCTCAAGACGGCCGTCGCCCGCTGGATCGAGGCGAAGCGCAACGCGGGCGAGGAGGTCCCCGTACGGGATGTGAGCGCGTCCTTCCAGGAGGCGGTCACCGATGTGCTGACGCGCAAGGCCGTACGGGCCTGCAAGGACGAGGGCGTGGACCACCTGATGATCGGCGGCGGTGTCGCCGCCAACTCGCGGCTGCGCGCCATGGCCGAGGAGCGCTGCTCGGCCGCGGGCATCCGGCTCCGTGTGCCCCGACCCAAGCTGTGCACGGACAACGGAGCGATGGTCGCGGCGCTCGGCGCCGAGATGGTCGCCCGGCGCCGCCCCACCTCCGGCTGGGACCTGCCCGCGGACTCCTCGCTGCCCGTCACCGAGCCGCATCTGCCGGGCACCTCGGACGCGCCTACGGATTCGCACGGCCAGGCCCACCCGCACACCCACGACCACGACCACGTGCACGAGTTGAGCCGGGAGAACCTGTACTCATGACGGTCGCCCTGATGTGGGAGGCCAAGGCGGCCGAGGGGCGCGGCGGCGAACTGCTCGACTGGGCCCGCGCCCAGCAGCCCGCGTCGCCGCCCGAGCGCCGCGAGGACTTCACGGCGCCCGGCGGCCGCGTCCTGGTGATCACCTGGTGGCCGGGCGACCTCTCCGCGGACCTTCCCGAACTGCCCGATCCGCCCCGGGAGTTGACGGCCCGCCCGGTGCACCGCTGGCGCTTCGAACAGGTCTGAGCCGTACGGACGCGGCGCCCCGTCCGCGATGCCCGCGTCACCGCCGTACGGGCGTCTCCAGCGGCCGGCCCAGCAGCACGGTGGGCGCACCCGCGACCCGGGTGAGGAACACCGTGCACTCGTGGGGCCCTTCGAGCCGGAGCTTCTTGCGCAGCTCCGCGGGATCCACGGCCGAGCCGCGCTTCTTGATCGCCGCGACGCCGACCCCGCGCTCGCGCAGCAGCGCCCGCAGCCGCTTGAGCTGGAAGGGCAGCACGTCGGTGATCTCGTAGCCCGTCGCGTACGGGGTGAACTGCGCCTCGTCGCACGTCACATACGCGATCGTCGGATCGATGAGCCGCCCGCCCGGCAGCTCGGCCGCGACCTCGGCCACCAGGTGTGCCCGTACGACGGCCCCGTCCGGCTCGTACAGGAAGCGGCCCACCGGACCTGCCGGCGGATCGGGCAGCCCGCGCGAGCGCAGTGAACTCCCGTCCGGCAGCAGCGTCGCCCGTACGGATGAACTCGTGGAACCCTCCGAACTCCGCGAACTCCGCGCCGCGTCCGGCGTCCTGTGCCCCGTACCGAACCAGAGCACGGCCTCCTTCACATCCCCCGCGTCCGAGATCCACTCGGCCTCGGCGTCCTCGGGCACGGCCTCGTGCGGAATGCCGGGGGCGACCTTCACCGCCGAGTACGGGGCGCCGCGGGCCACTTCGACCGCCCACGACAGCGGCGGCGAGTACGCCTCGGGGTCGAAGATCCGGCCCTTGCCGCCGCGGCGCGCGGGGTCGGCGAAGACGGCGTCGCAGCCGGAGACGTCCACGTCGCGGGCCTCCTGGCAGCGGACCTCGACGCTGTCGGCCAGCCCGAGCGCCGCGGCGTTGGCGCGTACGACGTCACACGTCAACGGGTCGCGGTCGACGGCCAGTACGCGCATCCCGGCGCGCGCCAGCGCGATCGCGTCACCGCCCATCCCGCAGCACAGATCGGCCGTACGGCCCTGCCCGGGGGCCTCCCGGCGGAAGCGCTCCGCGCGGTACGCGGCGACGCTCGCCCGGGTCGACTGCTCCAGTCCGTCCGGCGTGAAGTACATCCGGGCCGCGTCCTGCGCGCCGAACTTGGCCGCCGCGCGCTGCCGCAGCCGCGCCTGCCCGAGGGCGGCCGAGACCAGTTCCGGAGGGTGCGTGCGGCGCAGCCGGGTCGCGACGGCCAGCTCGTCCGCGGGGTCGTAACCCTCCAACTGCCCCAGCAGCGCCTGTCCTTCATCGCCGAGCAGAGCGGCGAACGCCTCGCGGTCCACCCCGGCATTCTCGCCTCCCGCCGGGGAACGCGGCGCGCGGGGGCGGGAGTCGCCCGTCGCGGAGTCGTGCGGAGGCGCCCGAAGGGGGAGCCACGTGCGGGCGACCACGGCACGACCCGTACGATTGGCACTCGTGTTGACGGAGTGCTAACCGCGGCATAATGTCGACCCTGGCACTCTCCCATGGCGAGTGCCAGACACCAGCGACAGGAAGATCCGGCACCCGCGACGACGGATCTGACCGGTCGCCACCCCAGACATAAGACCCCGTTTTGAGATCTCCGAAGGGGGAGGTCGGATCGTGACGACCGCCAGCAAGGTTGCCATCAAGCCGCTCGAGGACCGCATCGTGGTCCAGCCGCTCGACGCCGAGGAGACCACGGCCTCGGGCCTGGTCATTCCGGACACCGCCAAGGAGAAGCCCCAGGAGGGCACGGTCCTGGCCGTCGGCCCGGGCCGCTTCGAGAACGGCGACCGTCTGCCGCTCGACGTGAACGTCGGCGACATCGTGCTGTACAGCAAGTACGGCGGCACCGAGGTGAAGTACAGCGGCGAGGAGTACCTCGTCCTCTCGGCTCGCGACGTTCTCGCGATCGTCGAGAAGTAAGTCACCGCAGCCGGAAGACACTTCTGATCCGCGCCCCGGTCCCTCCCGCGTCACACGAGATGCACCGGGGCCGGGGCGCGGTTCGTTTGAGAGGACTCGAAAGCTCCCATGGCGAAGATCCTGAAGTTCGACGAGGACGCGCGCCGCGCCCTCGAGCGCGGCGTCGACAAGCTGGCCGACACCGTCAAGGTGACGATCGGCCCCAAGGGCCGCAACGTCGTCATCGACAAGAAGTTCGGCGCGCCCACCATCACCAACGACGGCGTCACCATCGCGCGTGAGGTCGAGGTCGAGGACTCCTACGAGAACCTCGGCGCGCAGCTCGTGAAGGAGGTGGCGACCAAGACCAACGACATCGCGGGTGACGGCACCACCACCGCCACCGTGCTCGCCCAGGCGCTGGTCCGCGAGGGCCTGCGCAACGTGGCCGCGGGCGCCTCCCCGGCCGCCCTGAAGAAGGGCATCGACGCCGCGGTCAAGGCCGTCTCCGACGACCTGATCGCCAACGCCCGCCCGATCGACTCCAAGGAGGACATCGCCTCCGTCGCCGGTCTGTCCGCGCAGGACAAGCAGGTCGGCGAGCTGATCGCCGAGGCGATGGACAAGGTCGGCAAGGACGGCGTCATCACCGTCGAGGAGTCCCAGACCTTCGGCCTGGAGCTGGACTTCACCGAGGGCATGGCCTTCGACAAGGGCTACCTGTCGCCGTACATGGTCAGCGACCAGGAGCGTATGGAGGCCGTCCTCGACGACCCGTACATCCTGATCCACCAGGGCAAGATCAGCTCCATCCAGGACCTGCTGCCGCTGCTGGAGAAGATCATGCAGGCCGGCGGATCCAAGCCGCTGCTGATCATCGCCGAGGACGTCGAGGGCGAGGCGCTCTCCACCCTCGTGGTGAACAAGATCCGCGGCACGTTCAACGCCGTCGCGGTCAAGGCCCCCGGCTTCGGCGACCGCCGCAAGGCGATGCTCGGCGACATGGCGACCCTCACCGGCGCCACGGTCATCGCCGAGGAGGTCGGCCTCAAGCTCGACCAGGCCGGTCTGGACGTGCTCGGCACCGCCCGCCGCGTCACCGTCACCAAGGACGACACGACGATCGTCGACGGTGCCGGCAAGCGTGAGGATGTCGAGGCCCGCGTCGCCCAGATCAAGGGTGAGATCGAGGCCACCGACTCCGACTGGGACCGCGAGAAGCTCCAGGAGCGTCTGGCCAAGCTGGCCGGCGGCGTCTGCGTCATCCGCGTCGGTGCCGCGACCGAGGTCGAGCTCAAGGAGAAGAAGCACCGTCTGGAGGACGCGATCTCCGCGACCCGTGCGGCGGTCGAGGAGGGCATCGTCGCCGGCGGCGGCGCCAGCCTCGTGCACTCCGCGAAGGTCCTGGAGGACTCGCTCGGCAAGAAGGACGACGAGGCCACCGGTGTCGCCGTCGTACGCCGCGCCGTCGTCGAGCCGCTGCGCTGGATCGCCGAGAACGCCGGCCTCGAGGGCTACGTCATCACCTCGAAGGTCTCCGAACTCGACCGCAACCAGGGCTTCAACGCGGCCACCGGCGACTACGGCGACCTGATCAAGGCCGGCGTCATCGACCCGGTCAAGGTCACGCGCTCCGCCCTGGAGAACGCCGCGTCCATCGCCTCGCTGCTGCTGACGACCGAGACGCTGGTCGTCGAGAAGCCGGAGGAGGAAGAGCCGGCGGCGGCCGGCCACGGTCACGGCCACGCGCACTGACGCACCCGTCAGGCCGTACGTACCGAGGCTCCGTACGCACCGAGGCCCGGCACCCCGCACTGGGGGCCGGGCCTCGGCGCGTTTGTACGTCCGCGGTGATGCCGCGCGTCAGCGCGGTCCGTACCGCCGTCCCGTCGTCGTCGACGCCTTCGACAGCAGCTCCCTGGGCAGCAGCCGCGCCGCCCCCATGAGCGCCTTGTAGCGCGCGTCCGGGATGCACAGGCTCCGCCCGCGCGCCAGATCCTTCATCGCCGCGCCGGCCACGGCGTCCGCGTCCAGCCACATCCACCCGGGGATGTTCCCGGAGTCCATCCCCGCCCGCTCGTGGAACTCCGTGCGGACGAAGCCGGGGCACAGCGCCATCAGCCGCACCCCCGACCCCGCCAGGTCCTTCGCCGCCCCCTGCGTGAACTGGACGACCCACGCCTTGCTCGCCCCGTACGTCCCGCGCGGCACGAACGCCGCCACAGAGGCGACGTTGACCACGCCGCCCCGCCCCCGCTCCCGCATGCCCGCGACCGCCGCCGAGGTCAGCCGCAGCACCGCCTCGCAGTGCACCTTGAGCATCGTCAGCTCGTCCTCGACGGGCACGTCCAGATATCTGCCCTTGTTGCCGAAGCCCGCGTTGTTCACCAGCAGATCGACGGGGTGCTCCCGCTCCGAGAGCCGCTTCTCGACCGCCGAGATCCCCTTGTCGGCGGCCAGATCGGCCGCAAGTACGGACACTTCGACGCCGTGCCGGTCGTGGAGCGCCGTCGCGTGCTCCCGCAGCCGCTCCTTGTCGCGGGCGACCAGTACGAGGTGGTGCCCGTCCCGTGCGAGCCGCCTGGCGAAGGCCGCTCCGATACCGGCGGTGGCTCCCGTGATCAACGCTGTCGTCATGGGGGCACGCTATCCGCGCCTCAACTCTCCGTACGCCGCAGGGCGTTGCGCCTGGCCTCGGGGTGGAGCGCGTCACCGGCGGCCAGCACGCGCGGCAGGAGTTCCGGCTGCTGTGTCAGCGCGCGGAAGAGGAAGGCCACCGTCACCTCGTGGTCCGGCCGGTGCACGACGCGGATCTCGTCACCGCCGCTGATCACCCCGGGCTCGATCACCCGCAGATACGCCCCGGGCGCGGCCCTCTCCGTGAACCGCTTGACCCAGCCCCGCTCGTCCAGCCAGCTCGCGAACGTACGGCAGGGGATGCGCGCCGACGACGCCTCCAGCACCACCCGCTCCCCGATCTGCCACCGCTCACCGACGAGGGCACCGTTCACATCCAGTCCCCGGGTGGTGAGGTTCTCGCCGAAGGAGCCGTTGTCCAGCTCCCGCCCGAGCTCGAGCCCCCACGCGTCGAGGTCCTCGCGCGCGTAGGCGTAGACGGCCTGGTCGTCGCCGCCGTGGTGGCGCTTGTCGCCGATGGTGTCCTGCGCGAAGGCGCTCCCGGCGGTGCCCTTCGGACCGGGAGAGGCGACGTCGATCAGGCCGTCCGCGGGGCGCTTGTCGATGCCGGTCAGGGCCCCTGGTGAGTCGGTGTACGAGGGTGCGTGCAGTGGCCGGGCGATATTGACGGACAGGAGTTCCATGGCCGTCAGGCTAAGCGGGTGAATCCCGGCGTACGACCGATTTCCGCGCCGGGTGGCGAGAGAGGACGAGGAGAGTGCGGCGGGGGCTGCGGGACGGTGGGCGGCGTCGAGGCCGACGGTGCCGACGGATACCAAGGGCAGACGGACGAACCCGAGGTCAAAACGTTTCTGCTCAACTCTGCCCGTCGGGCACGGCGACGAGCCTGCTGCGGGCCCGGCCCATCAGCTCCTCCCGCTCGTCCTCCGTCAGTCCGCCCCAGACTCCGTACGGCTCGCGCACCGCCAGCGCGTGCGCCGCGCACTCCGAGCGGACGGGGCAGCGCATGCAGACCTCCTTCGCGGAGGCCTCCCGTGCGCTGCGGGCGGCGCCCCGCTCGCCCTCGGGGTGGAAGAAGAGAGAGCTGTCGACTCCGCGACAGGCCGCGAGCAACTGCCAGTCCCACAGGTCAGCGTTGGGGCCGGGGAGGCGGGAGAAGTCTGCCATTGCGTGTCCTCTCGTCGGCGTACTTGAGGCTCGCTCTCGCTCCGTCCATTTATAGACAAATATGACTCATTGCGAACCTAGCCGAAAGAAAGCGAGAAGCAGAACTAAGTCTGCTAAATAGGGCAAAAGGTAAAAGACGCCACTCGGGGAAACCCGTCAGTGCGATGCGGGCTGATCTGTGTACGCGCGATCACGTAGAGTGCTGATGGCGGTGGCCGAGACCCGTAACTCTTTCGGGTGACCGTCGTTGAGTGTGCGGAGGCGGTTGGCCGAATGGCCTCGGGCACGGATGTCCGAGCAGGTCAATCGCACAGGTGACGATTCGTAACAGCCTGGAGGCTCAAGGTGACGCGCATCAGCTGCGGAGGGCGGTCATGACATCCGTCCTCGTCTGCGACGATTCCCCGCTTGCCCGAGAGGCGCTCCGCCGCGCGGTCGCGACCGTGCCCGGCGTCGAGCGCGTGACGACGGCAGCCAACGGCGAGGAAGTCCTCCGCCGCTGGGGTGCCGACCGGTCCGACCTCATCCTCATGGATGTCCGCATGCCCGGTCTCGGCGGTGTCGAGACCGTGCGGCGGCTGCTGTCGGCCGACCCCGGTGCCCGCATCATCATGCTCACAGTCGCGGAGGACCTCGACGGGGTGGCTCTCGCCGTCGCCGCCGGCGCCCGCGGCTATCTGCACAAGGACGCCTCGCGCGCGGAGCTGCGGGCCACGGTCACGCAGGCGCTGGCCGATCCGACGTGGCGGCTCGCGCCGCGGCGGCTGCGCTCGGCCGAGATGGGCGCCGCCCCGACGCTCACCGCACGGGAGATCCAGGTGCTGGAGGGCATGAGTCACGGGCGGTCGAACGCCGAGATCGGCCGGGAGCTGTTCCTCTCCGAGGACACCGTGAAGACCCACGCGCGGCGGCTGTTCAAGAAGCTCGGCGCCTCGGACCGTGCGCACGCGGTGGCCCTCGGTTTCCGCTGGGGCCTCGTTCGATAAATAGCTCACGTTCGCCACTTGCCCGCCCGTCCCCGCCTGCGACGTTCCGCTTCCCGCTCTGCGCGGGGCCGGCCCGGGGGGAAGGGCGGGGCGGCGTATGCGGCCCAGGAATCCCGCGCGTGCCGCATGCTTGTTGTATGGAGTTCCTCGGGGAACGTTCGGTCAGGCGTGAGGGGAGAGCGCGGGAGATGAGAGCCAGTGCCCCTGCTCATAACGCTTCGGTGCACAACCACGGACGTGGTGCGACGGATTACGGGGCTCAGGTGCACCATGGACCGATGCGCAACGACGGGCACGACGACTCAGCGGTCGTGAGCGCACTCGTACGGCGCGCGAGGGAAGGCGACGAGCAGGCGACGCACGATCTTCTCGCCCATGTGCATCCTCTGGCGCTGCGGTACTGCCGCAGGCGGCTGACCCGACTCCCGGGCGACGCACGGCACTTCGTGGACGACCTCGCGCAGGAGGTCTGCATCGCGGTGCTCTGCGCGCTGCCGCGCTACCGCGACACCGGCAAGCCCTTCGAGGCATTCGTCGTGGCCATCGCCCAGCACAAGGTCGCCGATCTGCAACGGGCCGCGATGCGCGGGCCGGGCAGTACGGCGGTGCCGTCCGACGAGATGCCCGAGCAGCCCGACGACTCGCTCGGCCCCGAGGAGCGTGCGCTGCTCAGCAGCGACGCGGCGTGGGCCAAGAAGCTGCTCGCCAATCTTCCGCAGCACCAGCGTGAGTTGGTGCTGCTGCGCGTCGCCGTCGGGCTCACCGCGGAGGAGACCGGCGAGGTGCTGGGGATGTCTCCCGGAGCGGTACGTGTCGCCCAGCACCGGGCGCTGAGCAGGCTGCGGGCACTGGCCGAGCAGTGAGTCCGGGGCGTTTAGCATGGACTTTCACCCCGGGCAAGCATTGGAAAGGTGTCATGACAGCCAACGACGGAGTCGGAACCGAGGCCGCAGTGCCCGCGCAGTTCGCCATGCTCGGCCTGACCTTCGACGACGTACTGCTGCTGCCCGGTGAGTCGGACATGGCTCCCGGTGAGATCGACACCGGTTCGCGGATCTCGCGCAACGTACGGGTGAACGTGCCGCTGCTGTCGGCCGCGATGGACAAGGTCACCGAGTCGCGGATGGCGATCGCCATGGCACGGCAGGGCGGCGTCGGCGTACTGCACCGCAATCTGTCGATCGAGGACCAGGCGGCGCAGGTCGACCGGGTCAAGCGCTCCGAGTCCGGCATGGTCACCGACCCGATCACGATCCGTCCGGACGCGACGCTGGGCGACGCCGACGTGCTGTGCGGCCGGTTCCGCATCAGCGGCGTCCCCGTCACGGACGAGGCGGGCAAGCTGCTGGGCATCGTCACCAACCGCGACATGGCCTTCGAGTCCGACCGCGAGCGTCCCGTACGCGAGTTGATGACGCCGATGCCGCTGGTGACGGGGAAGGTCGGCATCTCGCGCAACGACGCGATGGAGCTGCTGCGGCGTCACAAGATCGAGAAGCTGCCGCTGGTAGACGACGCGGGCGTGATCAAGGGACTCATCACCGTCAAGGACTTCGTGAAGGCCGAGCAGTATCCGCAGGCCTCGAAGGACGAGGAGGGCCGGCTCGTGGTGGGCGCGGCCGTCGGGGTCGCGGGCGACGCGTACGAGCGTGCGCAGGCGCTGATCGAGGCGGGCGTGGACTTCGTCGTGGTGGACACCGCGCACGGGCACTCGCGGCTCGTCGGCGACATGGTCGCCAAGATCAAGTCGAATGCGCCCGTGGATGTCGTCGGCGGCAACGTGGCCACCCGCGAGGGCGCCAAGGCGCTCATCGACTCCGGAGCGGACGGCATCAAGGTCGGCGTCGGGCCCGGTTCCATCTGTACGACGCGGGTGGTCGCCGGCATCGGCGTACCGCAGGTGACGGCGATCCACGAGGCGTCGCTCGCCGCGCGGGAGGCCGGGGTGCCGGTCATCGGCGACGGCGGTCTCCAGTACAGCGGCGACATCGCCAAGGCCCTCGTCGCCGGCGCGGACACGGTGATGCTCGGGTCGCTGCTCGCGGGGTGCGAGGAGTCGCCGGGCGAGCTGCTGTTCATCAACGGCAAGCAGTTCAAGTCGTACCGGGGCATGGGGTCGTTGGCCGCGATGCAGACGCGGGGCGAGCAGAAGTCGTACTCGAAGGACCGCTACTTCCAGGAGGAGGTCGGCGGTGACGACAAGCTCATCCCGGAGGGCGTCGAGGGACAGGTGCCCTACCGGGGGCCGTTGAGCGCGGTGGTGCACCAACTCGTGGGCGGGCTCAAGCAGTCGATGTTCTACGTCGGCGGCAGCACGGTGCCGGAGCTGAAGGAGCGCGGCCGGTTCGTGCGCATCACCTCGGCGGGCCTGAAGGAGAGCCACCCGCACGATGTGCAGATGACGACCGAGGCGCCGAACTACTCACGCCGCTGAGCCCCGTACCGGGCCCTCGGCATTCCTGCGACGAGCACCGGGCACCCGGCACCCGCCGGTCCGTACGCCGCCGTTCGTCGGTGATACTGGGGCGGCAGCAGAGCACAGCGCACGGCGAGAAGGGCTTCACAGTGACTGAGATCGAGATCGGACGCGGCAAGCGCGGACGCCGGGCGTACGCCTTCGACGACATCGCCGTGGTGCCCAGCCGCCGCACGCGCGATCCCAAAGAGATCTCGATCGCCTGGCAGATCGACGCCTACCGCTTCGAACTGCCTTTCATGGCGGCCCCGATGGACTCGGTCGTCTCGCCCGCGACCGCGATCCGCATCGGTGAGCTGGGCGGTCTCGGAGTGCTCAACCTCGAAGGGCTCTGGACGCGTTACGAGGATCCGGAGCCGCTGCTCGCCGAGATCGCGGAGCTGGACGAGCGCACCGCCAACACGCGTATGCAGGAGATCTACTCGGAGCCGATCAAGGAGGAGCTGATCGGCGAGCGGATCAAGGAGGTGCGGGACGCGGGCGTCGTGACGGCCGCCGCGCTCTCGCCGCAGCGAACAGTCCAGTTCTCCAAGGCGGTTGTCGACGCGGGCGTCGACCTCTTCGTCATCCGCGGTACGACGGTCTCCGCGGAGCATGTCTCCGGGGCGTCGGAGCCGCTCAATCTCAAGCAGTTCATCTACGAGTTGGACGTGCCGGTCATCGTGGGCGGCTGCGCGACGTACACCGCTGCGCTGCATCTGATGCGTACGGGCGCGGCCGGTGTGCTGGTCGGCTTCGGCGGCGGCGCCGCGCACACCACGCGGAACGTGCTGGGCATCCAGGTGCCGATGGCGACGGCCGTGGCCGACGTCGCCGCCGCGCGCCGCGACTACCTGGACGAGTCCGGCGGCCGCTACGTCCATGTCATCGCGGACGGCGGCGTGGGCTGGTCCGGCGACCTGCCCAAGGCCGTGGCCTGCGGCGCGGACGCGGTGATGATGGGCTCGCCGCTGGCCCGTGCGACGGACGCACCGGGGCGCGGACACCACTGGGGCATGGAGGCCGTGCACCCGGACGTGCCGCGCGGCAAGCGGATGGATCTGGGCGCGGTCGGCACGACGGAGGAGATCCTGCTCGGGCCCTCGCACACCCCGGACGGGTCGATGAACTTCTTCGGCGCGCTGCGCCGGGCGATGGCGACGACGGGCTACTCGGAGCTGAAGGAGTTCCAGCGCGTCGAGGTCACGGTCGCGCGGTAGCGGTAGCGGTACGTAGGCGACGCCGGGTCCGAGGGGAAGCTCCGACGCCTTCGGGACTCCGCCGAAGTGCCGCTGTGCGCCGCCGAGTTCACAGGCGGTGCGCCGCGCCCGTCGGGCTCGCCCCCCGGGTGTCGAAGAGCAGCCGCGCCTTGGCCGCCAGCCCTTGGAGGTCGTATCTGCGGTGCGGCTGGAGCAGCACCGTGAGGTCGGCCGCGGCGGCGGCCTCGTACAGGGAGCCGGCGCGGGGCACCGGTTCGCCTGCCACCTGCCACTCCTTCACATACGGGTCGTGGAAGCTGAGCTGCGCCCCGAGTTGCTGGAGCCGGAGCGCCACCTCCCGTGCGGGGGCGCCCTCTTGGTCCGGCAGATCGGGCTTGTACGTGACGCCGAGGAGCAGGACGCGGGCTCCGCGCGCCGACTTGCCGTGTTCGTTGAGGAGTTCGGCCGCGCGTCGGCACACGTACTGCGGCATGCGCCCGTTGACCTCCTGGGCCAGTTCGACCATGCGCAGCGGGTGGCCCGGCGAACGGCCGCGGTACGCCGCGTGGTTGGGGTCGACGGGGACGCTGTGCCCGCCGACGCCCGGACCCGGACGGAACGCCTGGAAGCCGAACGGCTTGGTCTCCGCGCAGCGGATCACGTCCCACAGGTCGACCCCGATGTCGTGGCAGAAGACCGCCATCTCGTTCACCAACGCGATGTTGACCTGGCGGAAGTTGGTCTCCAGCAGCTTCGCCGTCTCGGCCTCGCGCGGGCCCCGCGCGCGTACGACCTTGGTGGCCAGGCGCGCGTAGAAGGCGGCGGCCCGCTCTGTGCAGGCAGGGGTCAGACCGCCCACGACCTTGGGGGTGTTGGCGTAGCCGTAGCGGCGGCTGCCGGGGTCGACGCGGGCGGGGGAGTAGGCGAGATGGAAGTCGTGGCCCGCGCGCAGACCCGAGCCCTCTTCCAGCAGCGGCCCCAGGAATTCCTCGGTCGCGCCCGGGTACACCGCGGATTCGAGTACGACGGTCGTACGGGGGCTGAGCCGGGAGGCGAGCGTGTGAGCGGCGGCGCGTACCGCGTCGAGATTCAGCGAGCGGTCGGGACCGAGGGAGGTCGGGGCGCAGATCAGCGCGGTACGCACCTCGCCGAGCACCTCGGGATCGGTCGTGGCGCGGAAGCCGCGGGAGATCATGCGGCGGAGGCCGGCGGCCGTGAGGACGCCGTCGGCGGGAGGGCGGCCCGCGTTGAGTCCGGCGACGGTCTCCTCGTCGGGGTCGTGGCCGACGGTCTCGATCCCGGCGGCCACGGCGGCCTGCGCGGCCGGGAGACCCGAATGGCCCAGGCCGAGGATGGCGAGATCTGCGGGCATCGCGGCGGACATCCTTCCCCTTGGTCCTCTCTCGCCGGGGTGGCGAGACCCCGTGATCGCCGTGCCGGGGGAGAGCCCCCGAAGGCCGCTTCGAGCTGTGTGTACCGATGCCCTGCGGCGCTATAGCAAGTTAATCGGCAATATGACGGATATCCGGGATTGCCCGCTCGAAGCCGCCCCCAGCGCGGCCGAAGTCAGGGAATTGGAGGACCATCGGCAGGGGAACACTGCCTACGTTCTGGCAAGACCACCGACGACGAACGCACGAAGACACAGGAGGCAGCGGTGAGGACGGCGACACTGGGACCGGAGCAGCGTGCCAGGGCGCTGGCGGAGATGTCCGAACGCGAACTCGACGTGCTGGTCATCGGTGGGGGCATCGTGGGCGCCGGCACGGCGCTGGACGCCGTCACACGCGGGCTCTCGACGGGGATCGTCGAGGCGACCGACTGGGCCTCGGGCACCTCCAGCCGCAGCAGCAAGCTGATCCACGGCGGGCTGCGTTATCTGGAGATGCTGGACTTCGCCCTCGTCAGAGAGGCGCTGAAGGAGCGCGGGCTGCTGCTGGAGCGGATCGCGCCGCATCTGGTGAAGCCGGTGCCCTTCCTCTATCCGTTGCAGCACAAGGGGTGGGAGCGGCTGTACGCCGGTTCCGGCGTGGCCATGTACGACGTGATGTCGCTCTCGTCCGGGCACGGCCGCGGGCTGCCCCGGCACCGGCATCTGAGCAGGCGCCACGCGCTGCGTGTGGCACCGGCGTTGCGGAAGGACGCGCTCGTCGGCGCCCTCCAGTACTACGACGCGCAGGTGGACGACGCGCGGTATGTGGCCACCGTGGTCCGCACCGCCGCCGCGTACGGTGCGCACGCCGCGAACCGGACCCGCGTCGTCGGCTTTCTGCGCGAGGGCGAACGCGTCGTCGGGGCGCGGGTGCAGGACCTGGAGCTGGGCGGCGAGTACGAGGTGCGCGCCCGGCAGGTCGTCAACTCCACCGGTGTGTGGACGGACGACACACAGGGACTGATCGCGGAGCGCGGGCAGTTCCATGTACGTGCGTCGAAGGGCATCCACCTGGTGGTGCCGAAGGACCGGATCAACTCGACGACGGGGCTGATCCTTCGTACGGAGAAGAGCGTCCTGTTCGTCATCCCGTGGGGCCGCCACTGGATCATCGGCACCACCGACACCAAGTGGGACCTGGACAAGCGGCACCCGGCGGCCTCCAGCGCCGACATCGACTATCTGCTGCAGCACGTCAACGAGGTGCTGGCGCTGCCGCTCACGCGCGACGACGTGGAGGGCGTCTACGCGGGCCTGCGGCCGCTGCTCGCGGGCGAGTCGGAGGCGACGAGCAAGCTCTCGCGCGAGCACACGGTCGCGCATCCGGTGCCGGGCATGGTCGTCGTGGCGGGCGGCAAGTACACGACGTACCGCGTGATGGCGAAGGACGCCGTCGACGAGGCGGTGCACGGTCTGGACCGCCGGGTCGCGGACTGCGTCACCGAACGGGTGCCGCTGGTGGGCGCGGAGGGCTACCACGCGCTGTGGAACGGACGGGCGGGCATCGCCGCCAAGACCGGGCTGCACGTGGCGCGGGTGGAGCATCTGCTCAACCGCTACGGCGCGTTGACGGAGGAGCTGCTCGAACTCATCGGCGACGACCCGACGTTGGGCGAGCCGCTGCCCGCCGCGGACGACTACCTCCGGGCGGAGGTCGTCTACGCCTGCACTCACGAGGGCGCACGGCACATCACCGACGTGCTCACGCGCCGTACGCGCATCTCGATCGAGACGTTCGACCGGGGGACGCGCAGCGCGCGCGAGGTCGCCGAGCTGATGGCCAAGGTGCTGGGCTGGGACGCCGACCAGATCGACCGCGAGGTCGAGTACTACGAGAAGCGGGTCGAGGCGGAGCGCGAGTCGCAGCTCCAGCCGGACGATCTGACGGCGGACGCGGCGCGGTTGGGGGCGCCGGAGATCGCGCCGGTCTGAGGGGCGCCGGTCGCGCCGCGGCGGCGTTTCCGGGGGTCTCGCGTACGGGCTTCCGCGGGTGGTCTCCGTACGCTCCGTCAGGCCGTGTTCCGCGGCGTTCGTGACGGTGTGTGAGGCGGCGCGTGCGGGTACTCGCGGCGCCGTGGGCGAGCGGCCCCCGGACGTGGTGCGGGTGCGCGATGGTTCACAATGATGGAGGGGCTGGGGTGGGCCATCGCCGAGGGGACACAAGGGGATTCATGAGCGAGGAGTCGGGTCGGCTGGTAGGAGGTCGCTATCGGCTCGGGGGCGTCCTCGGCCGCGGCGGCATGGGCACCGTGTGGCGCGGCGAGGACGAGGTCCTGGGGCGCTCGGTGGCGGTGAAGGAACTCCGGTTCCCCTCCAGCGTCGAGGAGGACGAGAAGCAGCGGCTCATCACCCGTACTCTGCGCGAGGCGAAGGCGATCGCGCGCATCCGCAGCGGCAGCGCCGTGACGGTCTTCGACGTGGTGGACGAGGACGACCGGCCCTGGATCGTGATGGAGCTCGTCGAGGGTCGCTCGCTCGCCGACCAGATCCGCGAGGAGGGCCCGCTCACGCCGAAGCGTGCGGCCGAGGTCGGGCTCGCGGTGCTGGACGTGCTGCGGGCCGCGCACCGCGAAGGGGTGCTGCACCGCGATGTGAAGCCGTCCAACGTGCTGTTGGAGGACGTCACGGGACGCGTCGTGCTCACCGACTTCGGCATCGCGAAGGTCGAGGGCGACCCGTCGGTGACGTCGACGGGCATGCTCGTCGGGGCGCCCTCGTACATCTCGCCGGAGCGCGCACGCGGCAAGCCGCCGGGGCCGCCCGCGGACCTGTGGTCGCTCGGCGCCCTGCTGTACGCGGCGGTCGAGGGCCATCCCCCGTACGACAAGGGCTCGGCCATATCCACGCTGACGGCGGTGATGACGGAGCCCGTGCCGCCGCCGAAGCAGGCCGGCGAACTCGACGAGGTCATCTTCGGGCTGCTGGCCAAGGACCCGGACAAGCGGCTCGATGTGGCGGGCGCGCGCGGGCTGTTGGAGCCGGTGGCCTCCGCGGCGGGCGCGAGCACGACGGCCGCGCCTCCCGCGGCGGACGCCGGGACGACGGCCGTGCTGCCGCAGAAGCCGGACGGCGCCGAGGGCGCGGGTGCGGAGTCCGGTCAGGGCGACGGCGAGAGCGACGGGAAGCGCGGCAAGGGCGGCAGCGGCCGGGGTTCGCGTACCGGCAGGCCCGACAAG
>NZ_LJGW01000168.1:21271-35349 GCF_001751255.1 Streptomyces nanshensis
CCGCGGCCGGTACGGAGGCCGGATCCGGCACCGGTACCGGATCGGGTGGTGGCGGCGCTGCCGGGACCGCGTCCGGCGGCACCACGAAGTCCGCGGAGTCGGCGACTCCGGCCGCGGCACCGGCGTCCGGCACGTCGGCGTCCGGTGAGGAGAAGGCCGCGGCGGGAAGCGCCGCGTCTCCCGCCGCGTCCCCGGCCGCCGCTCCGGGATCGGCCTCCGGCGGCGGGCCCGGCGGAGCGGTCACGGCCCTCTCGGAGTTCGCCGGGCGCTTCTCGCGCCGTACGCTGGCGGTCGCGGCGGTGGCCGTGGTGGCCGCGCTGGCGCTGATCGTCGTCCTCGCGGTGAACCAGGGCAGCGGCGGCGGTGACGACTCCAAGTCCGGCAAGGAGGCGTCGAGTTCGGGCGCCGGCGGTGAGCGCGACAAGGGACAGAAGGACCCGGACGCCGCGAAGGGCAAGGACGACAAGGGCGGCAAGGACGACAACGGCGGGGACGGCAAGGCGAGTTCGTCTCCGTCGCCCGGCGACTCCGAGAGCGGCGACGGCGGCGACGAAGAGCCCGGCGACGACGCCTCGTTGCCCGAGGACTACACCGACGTCACCGACAAGCGCTTCCACTTCAGCATGGCGCTGCCCGAGGACTTCGAGCAGTCGGGCGTGGCCGGACGCAACTCCGGCGCCAAGTACTCCGACGGCGGACTGCCCAAGATCCAGGTCGACTTCAGCCCGAACCCGCTGAAGGACGCCGCCGACGGCTGGCGCGCGCAGGAGCCCGCCGTGAAGGGCAGCAGCAGCGGATACCACCGCATCAGCATCAAGAGTGTGAAGTGGCGGGGCTATCCGACCGTCGGCGACTGGCAGTTCGAGCGCGACGAGGACGGCGACCGGGTGCGCGTGCTCAACAGGGGCTTCCGGGTGGACGATTCGCACGGCTACGCGATCATGATCACCTGCAAGGCCGACAAGTGGGACGACGAGGAGTGCCGGACGCTGCGCAAGACCGCCTTCAAGACCTTCAAGCCGGTCGGCTGAGAAAGGTTCCCCGCCCCCGTTCCGGGGGATTGGGAGGGAAGGCGGAATCGGGCAGGCGTTTCACTGAGAGGCGGCCCGTAGCGGACTCGTGCGGGGCCGGCAAGTCCCCGAGTCCGCCCGCGCCGGACAGCTCATGCACGTATCGTGAATGGCCGCGGACCGGGATCCGTCCGTAAAGATGCGGATGCGGTGTGGAATTGACGGGATCGCGCGCTGTGGGGAGGCGTCGTGGAGGACTATGCGGACGAGGCGGGCCGGCTGCTCGCCGACCGCTACCGCCTGCCCCGACCTCCGGCCGCTTCGCACCAGTTGACGGAGTCGGTCGCCTACGACACGGCCAGCGGACAGGAAGTGCTCGTACGTCAGGTGCCGTTGCCGGAGGTCGTCGAGGCCGAGGTACTGGGCGGCGAGGCGGCGGACGGCGAGGGCGGCGGGGGCGCCGGGCCGACGGCGCCCGGCGGTACGTTCCGCGGCTCCGTCGGGCGGGCGACGCGCAGGCCCGCGGACCCTGCCGTACGGCGGGCGCTGGAGGCGGCGGTCGCCTCGGCGCGGCTGCCCGACCATCCGCGCCTGGACCAGGTCTTCGACGTCTTCGTCGAAGGTGACGGGCTGTGGATCGTCAGCGAACTGCTGCCCGCGACACCGCTGGAGCGGCTGCTCGCGCACCAGACCCTGACGCCGCACCGCGCGGCGGAGATCGCGGCCGACGTGCTCACCGCGCTGCGTGTGGTGCACGCGCACGGCTGGACGCACCGCAACGTCACCGCCCGTACGGTCCTGATCTGCGACGACGGGCGGGCGCTGCTCACGGGGCTCGCGGTGGGCGCGGCGCAGGAGGCGCTGTGCGGGTACAACCCGCTGCCGGACTCCGGGCGTGAGGCGCTGCCGCCGAGCGGGAGCATCTCCGCGGAGGCGGAGCCCGGCGTCGCCGCCGACGGACCTCCCGGGCTCGCCAGCCCCGCCGGTCCTGCCGACGGCGGCGGGCGCGGTGTTCAATTCGGCGCCGGGGGCGGGCCGTTGCCCGCTCTGCCGGACGGTTTCGACGTACGGCCGGAGGAGCAGGGCGGCCCGTACGGCGGCCCGGCCGGTACGGACTCCGGGCCCGGCGCCGGTCCCGGTCTCGGTCCCGACGCCGGTCCGCCCTCCGGTACGGGCGGCGGACCCCGCGGCATCTTCGGGCAGGGCCTGGCGGCCGGCCACGACGTGAACGAGCGTCACCACACGGACGAGGGGCCGGACGCGTCAACTCCGTTACGGCACGGCTATGAGACGGACCCGTACGACGGACCGCCGCAGGGCGGCATCGCCGCGTACCAGGCGGGTGTGCGGCGCGGTACGGCCCGTACGCACGGCGGCACCGAAGCCGGTACGGGTTCGGGTACGGGCGCCGGAACAGACGATCCGGAGGAGACGGCGGCACCGCGCGAGGACTGGTGGAACCGTCCCGCCTCGACGCCGCCCGCGCCCGGCCCGCACACCGCGCCCGACGACTTCGTGCGCTGGCTGCCCTCGGGCGAGGACGAGGTCACCCCGACCGATCTGCCGGGTTCGCGCCCGCCCAACAGCCTCCCGGTACGGGCCACTTGGCGCCCTGCGGTGACGGAGCGGGTGGAGGGCCGCGAGCCCGTCGGGTACATCGGGGACCCGTACGGCACGGCCGCCCGCGGCGACACCCGCGGTGACGCGCACGGCGGCGCCACCGGCGACACCGCGCACGGCCACGCCCCGTACACGTCGTACACGGATAAGGATCCCTACGCGGGTGAAGACCCGTACGAGGACGACGAGTTCGCCGACGAACCCGAGGACCGGCCCTGGGGCGGCGAGGGCGCCGACGACGCGGAGGGCTTCCACGGACCCGCCACCGCGCTCGCCGCCGAACGCGCCCGGCAGGCGCGGATGACGGTCGTCGGCGCGGTCAGCGAGCGCTGGGCACCGGAGCAGGCCGGGCCCGTACACCGGAACTGGCGGCTCGCCCCGCCCGTCGGCCCCTCCGCCGACCTGTGGGCGCTGGGCGTGCTGCTCTTCCGCGCGGTGCAGGGCCACGGGCCCTACCCGGAGGACGACGTCGCCGAACTGGTGCAGATGGTGTGCGGCGAGCCGCCGGCCTTCGCCGAGGAGTGCGGGCCGCTGCGTCCCGTCGTCGAGTCGCTGATGCGTCAGGACCCCACGGAACGGCCCGACTTCGAGGAACTGCGCGGCTGGCTGCGCTCGTTGGTGCGCTCCGCGCCGGAGCCCGAGGTCGGCTGGCACACGGTGTACGCGCAGTCCCTCGACCCGGGCGGTACGTCGAACCCCCGGCGGCTGCCGATACTGCGCCGCCGCGGAGAACTCGTCCGCAGACGCAAGGCCGCCCGGCGCGCGGCCCGTGCGGAACAGCGCCAGCAGCGGCAGGAACGCCAGCGCCGCCAGCGGCAGAAGAGACCCCCGAAGGGGCAGCAGCCGCTCCAGGCGGCGCCCCCGCCCCCGTCCGCGCAGCCCCTTCAGCCTCCGCAACAGCAGCCCGCCGCACCGCAGATGCCGCCCCAGCCGGAGCAGGCACCGCAGTGGGAGCAGGCACCCCGGCCGGAGCCGACGCCGCAGTGGGAGAAGGCGCCGGAGCCGGAGCCGACGCGGCAGTGGGAGCAGGCGTACGCGTCGCCTCCGTCCCCGCCCCCGCCGTCCGCCGCGAAGCCGCAGCCGCAGTCGCAGTCGCAGCCGCAGCGCGAACAGCCCGCGCGCCACCGCTCGCAGCCCGCCGCCAAGGGGCAGGGCGGGGCCGTCANGGCTGGTGTTCGCGGGTCTGGTCGCGGCGCTGGCGTACGCGGTGTGGTTCATGCCGGACGGCGACTCGTCGGGCGCCGGCAACCAGCAGCGCGGCTCGGTCGGCGGCGAGAGCCGCCCGGCGGAGCCCGGCGACGGCGGCCAGGGCCAGGGTGACGGAAAGGGCCAGGGCGACGGCAAGGGTCAGGGCGACGGAGCCGGGGACCCCCGGCCGTCCGACTCCGCGGGCCGCGTCCCGAAGGGCTACAAGCTCAGCCGCGACCCCGCCGGCTTCCAGGTCGCCGTGCCCCAGGCGTGGAACCGCCGCTCGACGACCGGCGGCGGCCAGGTCCACTACAACGGCGGCCAGGTCGAGATGGTCCTCGTCAACGGGCGTGACAGCGTACGGAAGTTCGGCCGCGACCCGATGTCGTACCAGAGCGACCACGAGCCGGAGCTGAAGGCCTACCGGGCCTCGGACTGGGCGTCGACCTCCGGGCTGCGGCGCATCGACGTCGGCGAGACCGCGATGGCCGAGGGCACCTATAGCTGGCGGGACGGCGGCCGCGAGGTGTACGCGCGCAACCGCGCGATGATCATCGACGGGCGTTACCACGTGCTGATGGTGATGGGCTCGAAGAGCAAGAAGGCGGAGATCGACCGGCACTTCGAAGCCGTCGCGGACACCTACCGGCCGACGGCGCGCTGACCTCGCCGTTCCGACGCCCTTACGGCCCCGTGCCGCGGGAGCCCGCGCCCCGCCGTGCCAGCGTTCACTGGCAGATTCGGTGAAAGGTGTTACCGCCGGGTATGCAGCGTGTTTCCGCGGTCGTAGTCTCTCTCGCATGACGGACACGCAGGACACCCGAGGCGCCCAGGACAGCGGCACCGAGCCTGCCGCCGGCGGAAGCGGCGAGGGCGGAGACGGCGGCGGCACCCCCGAGGCCGCCGCGGTGCCCAGCCCTGTGCTCGACCACGCGACCGCCCCCGAGTTCAACCCCGTGACCCCGTCCCCGGAGGGAGCGCGCACCGCAGCCGACGTCGTCACCCCCGAGCTCGTGGCACAGCTCGCGGAGGGCGTGATCGGCAGCGGCCGTACGATCAACCACACGCCGTTCACGGGCAGGAAGCTGGCCGAACTCCCCGAGTCCACACCGGAGGACGTCGCCTTCGCCTTCCACCGTGCGCGCGAGGCACAGCGTGAGTGGGCGGCCCTGCCCGTACGGCAGCGGGCCGCGGTGCTCCTCCGCTTCCACGACCTGGTGCTGCGGCGCCAGGACGAGGTGCTGGACCTGATCCAGCTCGAGACCGGCAAGACCCGGCTGCACGCCCACGAGGAGGTGCAGGCCGTCGCCGTCGCCGCCCGGCACTACGGGCGCCGCGGCCCGGCGTATCTGCGGCCCAAGCGTCACACCGGCGCGATCCCCGTGCTCACCAAGGTGTCCGAGCACCGTCATCCCCGCGGCGTCGTCGCCCAGATCGCGCCGTGGAACTACCCGTTCGAACTCAGCGTCGGCGACGCGCTGCCCGCCTTCGTCGCGGGCAACGCCGTCGTGATGAAGCCGGACACCGAGACCGCGCTGACCGCGCTGTGGGCACGCCGGCTGCTCATCGAGGCGGGGCTGCCGGAGCGGGTGTGGCAGGTCGTCCTCGGCGAGGGCCATGTGATCGGGCCCGCGGTCGTCGAGCGCGGCGACTACGTCTCCTTCACCGGCTCCACCCGGACCGGACGCGGCGTCGCGCAGAAGGCCGCCGAGCGGCTGGTGGGCGCCTCGCTGGAACTCGGCGGCAAGAACGCCCTGATCGTGCTGCCGGACGCCGACCTGGACCGGGCCGCGGAGGGCGCGGTACGCGCCGCCTTCTCCTCCGCGGGCCAACTGTGCATCTCCATCGAGCGGTTGTACGTCCACGAGTCGGTGGCCGACGCCTTCCTGGAGCGTTTCGTCGCCCGTACGAAGCAGTTGCAGCTCGGCTCGGCGCTCGCCTACGGCGCCGACATGGGGTCGCTCGTCTCGCAGCGGCAGCTCGACAACGTCACCCGCCATATCGAGGAGGCCGTCGCCAAGGGCGCGACGGTGCTCGCGGGCGGGCGCGCGCGGCCCGACGTCGGACCGCTCTTCCACGAGCCCACGATCCTCGACGGCGTCGAGTCGCCGATGGCCGTGTGCGCGGAGGAGACCTTCGGTCCCGTCGTCTCCGTCTACCGCTACGCCGAGGTGGACGAGGCCGTCGAACTCGCCAACTCCACGGCGTACGGCCTGAACGCGAGCGTCTGGGGCGGCGACGGGCGGCGCGCGCGCCAGGTCGCGGCAGGGCTGCGCAGCGGCACGGTCAACGTCAACGAGGGCTATGCCGCGGCGTACGGCAGCGTGCAGTCGCCGATGGGCGGCATGGGCGACTCGGGGCTCGGCAGACGCCACGGCAGCGAGGGCATCCTCAAGTACACCGAGGCGCAGACGATCGCGCACCAGCGACTGCTGCCCATGGCGCCGTCGTGGGGGATGAACGACGCGGCGTACGCGAAGTTCATGAGCGTCTCCCTCAAGGTGCTGAAGGCGCTCCGCTTCCGCTGACGCGGGCGACGGGGGCTCGCGCATCGGCCGCGCGGCCCCCGCACCGCACCCGTCCGTGCCACCGCACTCATCCGCGCGCACCGCGCGCGGCACGTACCGAGCCGCACCACTCGCACCGGAGGCCCATCGTGTCCGAGGAGAACTCCGCCCAGAACGCGGGCGGTTCGTACGACTACGACGTGATTGTCATCGGTTCCGGCTTCGGCGGTTCCGTCTCGGCGCTCCGTCTCACGGAGAAGGGCTACAGCGTCGGGGTGCTGGAGGCGGGGCGGCGCTTCACGCGCGAGACCCTGCCCAGGAACTCCTGGGACACCAAGAACTACATCTGGGCTCCCGCGCTGGGTCTCTACGGCATCCAGCGCATCCATGTGCTCAGCAACGTCATGATCCTCGCGGGCGCCGGCGTCGGCGGCGGCTCGCTGAACTACGCCAACACCCTCTACGTACCGCCGCCGGCCTTCTTCCAGGACCGCCAGTGGGGCCACATCACCGACTGGCAGGAGGAGTTGAAGCCCTTCTACGACCAGGCGCGGCGGATGCTCGGCGTACGTCTCAACCCGACCATGACGCCCTCCGACGAGCATCTGAAGAAGACCGCGGAGCTGATGGGCGTCGGCGACAGCTTCCATATGGCGCCCGTCGGCGTCTTCTTCGGCGACGGCGAGGACGCGGACGGCACGGCCACCGCGAAGCCGGGCGGCGAGGTGGCCGACCCGTACTTCGGCGGTGCGGGGCCCTCGCGCCGGGCCTGCGCCGAGTGCGGCGAGTGCATGACGGGCTGCCGGCACGGCGCGAAGAACACCCTCAACGAGAACTACCTCCACCTCGCCGAGCAGGCCGGCGCCGAGGTCCGCCCCATGACGACGGTGCGCGAGGTGGCCGAACTCCCGGGCGGTGAAGGCTTCGCGGTCACCACCGTGGCAACGGACAAGCGCAACGGCCCCCGTACGGTGCTGCGCGCGCGCAAGGTCGTCGTCGCCGCCGGTACGTACGGGACGCAGACCCTGCTGCACCGCATGCGCGACACCGGCACGCTGCCCCGGCTCTCCGCGCGCCTCGGCGAGCTGACCCGTACCAACTCCGAGGCGCTGGTAGGCGCGCAGACCGTCGAGCGGCGCTACCGCAAGAAGTGGAAGGACGGCCGGAAGCTCGACTTCACACGGGGTGTGGCCATCACCTCCTCCATCCACCCGAACGAGCACACCCATATCGAGCCCGTCCGCTACGGCCGGGGCTCCAACGCGATGAGCGCGCTGACCACGCTCCAGGTCAACCACGACACCAAGCTGCCGAAGGCGCTCGGGTACCTGGCCACCTGTCTGCGCCACCCCGCCCTGTTCCTGCGGTCGCTCTCGGCGCGCAAGTGGTCGGAGCGGATCATCATCGGTCTGGTGATGCAGACGCACGACAACTCCCTGACCACGTACCGGAAGGAGAAGGGTCTGGGCAAGGGCCTGCTCACGGCCCGCCAGGGGCACGGCGCGCCCAACCCGGCCTACATCCCGGAGGGCGCCGAGGCCGCGCGGCACCTCGCGGACGAGATCAACGGCTTCCCCGGCACCAACCTCGGCGAACTGATGGGCATGCCGCTCACGGCGCACTTCCTCGGCGGCTGCCCGATCGGTGCGGACGCGGACAGCGGCGTCATCGACCCGTACCACCGGCTGTACGGCTACCCGGGCATCTCGGTGGTGGACGGTTCGGCCGTCTCCGCGAACCTGGGCGTCAACCCGGCGCTGACCATCACGGCGCAGGCGGAACGTGCGGCCTCGCTGTGGCCGAACAAGGGCGAGGAGGACCCGCGTCCGGAGCAGGGCTCGGCGTACGTACGGCTCGAACCGGTGACGCCGCGTCAACCGGCCGTGCCGGAGGGCGCGTTCGGGGAGCTGCGGGTGACGGTGCTGCCGGTGCCGGAGATTCCGGAGCGGAAGGGTACGGCGGCGCGGACGGGTACGGCGAAGCGGAAGAGCACGGCCGCGCGGAAGGGCGCGGAGGCGGAGTAGCGGAGGTACGGAGACGCTGAGGCATTGAGGCACTGAGCACGTCCGCGTGCTCGGGCGCGGCCCGGCGGGCCGTGACACGCGAAGGGCCCCGTCGCGCCGGCCTGTTGGGGGCGGCGTCACGGGGCCCTCGGCGTCAGCTCGGGCGTCAGGGCAGCGCCCGGGCTGAGGGGAGCGGCACCGGGGGTAGTGCCGCTTGGTCGGCCGGAACCACGGCAGGACGCCGCGGCGCCGGTCAACGGCTGGTCAACGAAGAGGAGTTCGTGTGCATCGTGCTCGATGGGCACGTACCGCGCAAGGAGTTCGACGCAGACGGTCACGGGATCCGTACCGGCTGGCCGGAATTTCTACCATCGCTGGGGAAACTCCCCGGGAATCTTCCTGAACGGTGCGTCGGGTTCCGCGGAGTGGCCGGTCCTGGGCGTCCCCGGGACCGGCCACTCTCTCCCCGTACGGGGAGAGTTGGTGACCGGGCTGCTGTCCCCTGCTGACCGGTCACGTTCGCGCCGAGCGAGGTCCCACGACACTTCCGTCTCCGCCCACGGGAGGAACGGGCGTCTCATCGCTGCGATGGCGCGGCCCCAACCGCCGCACGTCCGGCGGCCATCGGGGTCACCGGGACCAACGAACCGTCTCACGGGCCGGTCACGCACCGTACGGGTGACCGCTGCGCTGCGGATTTGCCGCACTGTGCGAACGGGACGGGCATACGCGGGCGTTGCCGCCCGGCGCTGTCGCGCCTCAGAGCCGTCCCCGGCACAGCGTCAGCAGCGTCATGGCGAGCTGGGTGCCGTGGCGGCCCAGTTCGCCGCGGTAGCGGTCGAGGATCTCCATCTCGCGCGCGAGGTGCACGCGTGTGCCGCCCGCCGCGATGCGCGCCTGCTGGATGCCCGCCGAGACGGTCCGCCGCTCCTGTACGAGAGCGATGATCCGCGCGTCCAGTTCGTCGATGCGGGGGCGGGCGCCGGCGGCGTCCTGCGCGTCCGCCGTTTCCCCGCTGCCGGTGCCGGTGCCGGTGCCGGTGCCGGTGCCGGTGGAAGTGGAAGTGGAAGCGGCGGTATCGGCGGCCGTACCGGATCCCGTGACCGGGCCGGTATCGGTGGCGGTGTCGGTGCTCATGGTCTGTCCGTCTCCGTTCTCGGGCGCGTGCGCCGCGTGCGGTGTGCGCCGGAGCCCCGGACCTCACGGCCCGCGGGAGCGGAAACGACCGGCGCCCCGGGCCTTGATCGGCCCGGGGNTGGATCAAGCAGCTCTACCCGGGCAGCCGGACGGGCCGGTGCTGCCATAGGTAAACCAGAAGCTGGTCGTGACGGGCTGCGTGAACATGCCGGACAGTATGCACCGGCCGTCCACCGAGGCCAAGCCGGGGCCCCGCGGCCTCCCGTTAGAATCGGCCGTACGCATCGAGAGCGGCGCTCGCTCCGCCGCCCGCCGCTCCCGCACGGTGCCCGACGCGTCCGGACCGCCGGACCGTGCACCGCCAGACCATGCTCCGTACCACCCGCCGCAAGGCCGAAAGGCAGCCGCTCCGTGGCATCAGCGCCCGCCCCTCGGGGCTCAGGCTCCCCGGAATCCGCCTCCGCCTCCGCCGCGTCCCGCGAGGCAGCTTCCGCCGCGTCCGCCGCGGCTCCGGACGCCCCGGAGACCGTCCTCGTCGTCGACTTCGGCGCCCAGTACGCGCAGCTCATCGCGCGCCGGGTGCGTGAGGCGCGGATCTACAGCGAGGTCGTGCCGTCCACGATGCCGGTCGCGGAGATGCTCGCCCGGGACCCGAAGGCGATCATCCTCTCCGGCGGCCCCGCCTCCGTGTACGCCGACGACGCACCGTCCCTCGACGCCGCGCTCTTCGACGCGGGCGTCCCGGTGCTCGGCCTGTGCTACGGCTTCCAGCTCATGGCCCGGTCCCTCGGCGGCACCGTCGACAACACCGGCAGCCGCGAGTACGGACGTACGGAACTCTCCGTCTCCAAGGCCGCCTCCACGCTCTTCGAGGGCACCCCGGCGCACCAGCAGGTGTGGATGTCGCACGGCGACGCGTGCTCCGCCGCCCCCGAGGGCTTCGCCGTCACCGCGTCCACGGACATGGTCCCCGTCGCCGCCTTCGAGAACGACGAACGCAGGCTCTACGGCGTCCAGTACCACCCGGAGGTCATGCACTCCACCCACGGCCAGCAGGTCCTGGAGCACTTCCTCTACCGCGGCGCCGGGCTCACCCCGAGCTGGACGACGGCGAGCATCGTCGACGAACAGGTCGCGGCGATCCGCGCCCAGGTCGGCACGAAGCGCGCCATCTGCGGGCTGTCGGGCGGAGTGGACTCCGCGGTCGCCGCCGCCCTCGTCCACAAGGCCGTCGGCACACAGCTCACCTGCGTGTACGTCGACCACGGGCTGATGCGCAAGGGCGAGACGGAACAGGTGGAGAAGGACTTCGTGGCGGCCACGGGCGTCCAGCTCAAGGTCGTCGACGCGGCGGACCGCTTCATCTCCGCGCTCGCGGGCGCCACCGACCCCGAGCAGAAGCGGAAGATCATCGGCCGGGAGTTCATCCGGGTCTTCGAGCAGGCGCAGGCCGAACTGGTCGCCGAGGCGGGCGCCGCCGGCGAGGACGTCGCCTTCCTCGTGCAGGGCACCCTCTACCCGGACGTCGTCGAGTCCGGCGGCGGCACCGGCGCCGCGAACATCAAGTCGCACCACAACGTCGGCGGCCTCCCCGAGGACCTCGAATTCGAGCTGGTCGAGCCGCTGCGCAAGCTCTTCAAGGACGAGGTCCGCATGGTCGGCCAGGAGCTGGGCCTCCCCGAGGAGATCGTCCAGCGCCAGCCGTTCCCCGGCCCGGGTCTGGGCATCCGCATCATCGGCGAGGTCACGCGCGAACGTCTGGACGTGCTCCGCGAGGCCGACGCCATCGCCCGCGAGGAGCTGACGTCGGCGGGTCTGGACCGGGAGATCTGGCAGTGCCCGGTCGTGCTGCTGGCGGGCATCCGCTCGGTGGGCGTGCAGGGCGACGGCCGTACGTACGGACACCCCGTCGTGCTGCGTCCCGTCTCCTCCGAGGACGCGATGACGGCGGACTGGTCGCGCCTTCCGTACGACGTGCTGGCCCGCGTCTCCACCCGCATCACCAATGAGGTCTCCGGCGTCAACCGCGTCGCCCTCGACATCACGAGCAAGCCGCCGGGCACGATCGAGTGGGAGTGAGCGGGGCGCGGTCCGCGCTTCGCGCGAGTGCGCGCGAGGGGAAGCGCCGTCAATGCGGCGCTTTTCGCTCAGACTTCCGAGTGACGACCTGCCGCTCTGCCCCGCTACGGTGGACGAGGGGCAGAGAATCCCGTCCATGGGAGGAACCATGACCGCCGAGCCCGTGTCCACCAGCGGCGATTCCCCGGACGCCGCACCGCGGTGGCCCGTGCCACCGCGGCAGGGCTACACCGTGGACGATCTGTTCAACCTGCCCGGCCTCCCGCCGCACACTGAGCTGATCGACGGGAGCCTGGTCTTCGTGAGCCCACAGCGGAAGTTCCATTCGCTGGCGATGTATCTGCTGGAACGAGGGCTCCGCCGCACCGTTCCCGAAAATCTGCGGGTGCGGCGGGAGATGGCGGTCGTCCTGAGCCGCGGCACCGTGCCTGAGCCTGATCTCTGCGTGGTCCGCGCCGAGGCGGACGGAAACGGCCGCCAGACCCGGTACGAGGCCGCCGACCTGGTGCTCGCGGTCGAAGTCGTCTCGCCCGACTCGCAGGAACGGGACCGGGACACCAAGCCTCACAAGTACGCCCGCGCCGGCATCCCGCACTTCTGGCGCGTCGAGATGACCGGTGACGGCGAGCGCCCCGTGGTCTACGTGTACGAACTCGATCCCACGACGATGGTCTATGCCGTCACGGGCATTCACCACGACCGGTTGAAGCTCGACGTGCCGTTCACGGTCGACGTCGATCTCACGGAGATCGACCACCTGTAGCCGTGGCGGGAGCCGAGCCCCATGTGCTGTGCCCCCGGCCCGGGTCGCGGGTCGGGGGCACAGCCGTTCAGTCGACGCCGTTCACGCCGTTCACCGCCGTGCCGGAGGCGTCCGCGCCATGGCCCGCGTCATGACCGTCAACGGGCCCGTGGCGCGGGGCGATCGGCCGTGGCGAGCGGTCGTCAGCAGGGCTTGATCTTCCACACCGGCGTCCAGCTCGCGGTGCCCGTGTCCTTGGCACGGTTGGTCCAGCGCAGGCTGCCGTTCCGGTTGTAGAAGCGGGCGACCGTGCCCGACGTCTGGTTGTTGTTGAACGTGCCGTTCCCGATGCCCAGGAACTGGTACGTGCCGCAGCGGTAGTAGTCGTACTTCCGGCCGCGTCCGTCCACGACGCACAGATGACCGTGGCGGCAGGACGGCGCGCGCAGCGCCGAGTGCTTCCGGCCGTCCCCGGGGAAGGTGACGGTGCCTCCCTTGAACGCGACCTTGTTCGCGGAGAGTTGGCGTGCCCCCTGTTCCTCGGCCAGGAAGCCGTCCACCTGCCGCTGAAGCTGCTGCGACTGTGCGGACGGCTGCTGCGGTGCGGCCGTCGCCGTCGTACCGGCGAGGACCGTGCCGCCGGCGAGAGCCGCCGACGCGGTCAGCACGGCCAGTGCCTTACGCGGTGACTTCTTCACAGTGTTCCCCCTTCGTTGGGCGCTCCGGCGTCCGCTCGCCCGATGGCTGAGCGTCCCGGAGACGTCACCCATCGTGCTGGCAGGGAGCATCGCGAAGAAAGGGAAAACTCCTGCCGTTACGGTGCAAAATGATGCAGCATTCGGTATGGGGATCTTCGGGGGAGCACGGGGGGTACGGGGTGGAAGAGCCTGGTGGCAGTGGGGACGGCAGGGACGGCAGGAGTCCGACGGGCGGCGGTGATCCGAGCGTTCACCAGTTGCGCCTGTTCCTGGCGCTGGCCGAGGAGTTGCACTTCGGGCAGGCGGCGAGACGGATGTTCATCAGCCAGCCCGCGTTCAGCAGACAGATCACCGCTCTCGAACGCCGTATGGGCATCGCCCTGTTGGAGCGTTCCACGCGCCGCGTCGAGCTGACGCCGGAGGGCCGTGCGCTACTGCCCGTGGCCACGGCGGCAGTCGAGGCGGCCGACCGGCTGCGTCAGGCCGTCGAGCTCCAAGTGCGCCGGGTGAGCGGACGGTTGAGGGTGGGGTTCGTCGGCGCGGAGGCGGCGATGCCGTACACACAGGAGATCCTCGCCCGCTTCCGTGCCCGCAACCCGGAGTCCGTCGTCGAGATGTGCGGCCTCGACTTCGCGCGCCAGGTCGAGGCGCTGCGCGGCGGCGAGGTCGACGCGGCGTTTCTGCGCTCGCCGCTGCCCGCGGGCATCAGCACGCTCCAACTGGCCCTGGAACCACGGGTGGTGTGCGTTCCGGCGGGTGACCCGCTGCTGTCGCTCCAGCGGCCGGTGGCGCTCGGCGATCTCGCCGACCGGGTCTTCGTCGACGTGGCGGGGGAGTCGGTACGCGGCTGGTGGGACCACTGGACGGTCAATCCGCGCCCCGACGGCACCGCCGTACGTTTCGGGCCCGCCGTCACCGATCTGGAGTCGCTGCTGCTGGCAGTCGCACAGGGCGAGGGCATCGCGCTGCTGCCGGCCGCGCTGCGCGAGCTGTATCCGCGTCCCGGGCTGGCGTACGCGGACGTCACCGGGCTGCCGCCGGTCGCCGCCGCGCTGGCGTGGCTGCCCGCGCGGCGCGACTGCCGGGGCGTGGCG
>NZ_LJGW01000117.1:0-198 GCF_001751255.1 Streptomyces nanshensis
CGGCGGCGCCGGGCCAGCGCGTCGAGGGCGGCGTTGCCCGCCGCGTAGCCGGCCTGCCCGGCGGCGCCCCAGACGCCGGATATGGAGGAGAACAGTACGAACGCCCGCAGGTCCGGGAGGAGTTCGTCGAGGACGAGGGCTCCCGTGACCTTGCCGGCCATCTCCTCGGCGAGCTGCCGCGGATCGCTCTTGTCGATC
>NZ_LJGW01000117.1:210-469 GCF_001751255.1 Streptomyces nanshensis
CGCTCTTGTCGATCGGCAGGTCACGGACGACTCCGGCGGTGTGCACCACGGCGTCGATCACGGTGCCCTCGGTGCGCAGTTCCTCCACGAGCGCGGTCATCGCGTCGCGGTCGGCGACGTCGGCCGCCAGCAGGCGCACGTCGGTGCCCGTGGCGGCGAGTTCGGCGCGGAGTCCGGCCGCGCCGTCCGCGTCGGGGCCGCGGCGGGAGAGCAGGAGAAGCGAGCAGTCGCCGCGGGCGGCGAGCCGCCTGGCCACATG
>NZ_LJGW01000013.1 GCF_001751255.1 Streptomyces nanshensis
CGGGAGTCGGCCGGGCGCCCGGCCTTGGGCGCCGTGCGCGCACGGCGGAGCCGCCGGTCCCGGCGCAGTGGGACCGGCGGCTCGTGTTTCGCGAGGGGCCCGCGTGGGCCTGCGCGGGTCTCAGACCCGGCGCAGCACCGCGACGACCTTGCCGAGGATCGTCGCGTCGTCACCAGGGATGGGCTGATACGCGGAGTTGTGCGGCAGCAGCCATACGTGGCCGTCCTCGCGCTTGAAGCGCTTCACGGTGGCCTCGCCGTCGAGCATCGCCGCGACGATGTCTCCGTTCTCTGCGACGGGCTGGCGCCGTACGGTGACCCAGTCGCCGTCGCAGATCGCCGCGTCGACCATCGAGTCGCCGACGACCTTGAGGACGAACAGCTCGCCGTCGCCCACGAGTTGGCGCGGCAGCGGGAAGACGTCCTCGACGGACTCCTCCGCGAGGATCGGACCACCGGCGGCGATCCGGCCCACCAGCGGCACGTACGACGCGGACGGCTTGCCCGTGGTGTCGGTGGTGGCCTGCGTGGCGGGGGTGTCCGAGCCGCGCACCTCGTACGCGCGGGGACGGTGCGGGTCGCGCCGCAGGAAGCCCTTGCGCTCTAGGGCCATGAGCTGGTGCGCCACCGACGAGGTGCTGGAGAGCCCGACGGCCTGGCCGATCTCCCGCATGGACGGCGGGTACCCGCGCCGCTGCACCGAGTCACGGATCACCTCGATCACCCGCCGCTGGCGGTCGGTGAGCCCCGAACTGTCCGCGCGGATGCCGGGAGGTCGGCCCGGCAGCGACCGTTTCGCCTGTTGTGCGTCGTGCGCCTCGGCGTCCAGCGCACCGTCCGCCTCGTCGACCGGAGTCACCGGAGGAATGCGGTCCAGCGGCTGCGCGGAACGGTTCTGGGACGTGATGGTCGCGCTGTCTGCTGTGGTGGTCACGTCGGCCCCTCTCGAGCGTTTCTCCCTAGTGGGACAACGGTAGTTGGTTTCGAAAGGTTGCGCCAAACACACGTTCGAGTGAAAATCCCAGGTTCCTCTGACGAGATCTCGCTCCGCGGTGTAGACGTGCGGCCTGTCCGCCGGTGGCTCCCGCGGACCCGTCGAGTGTGGCAGGAGTGCCCCCTCCGTGGGGGCCGCATGCGCTTCGCGTACGCTCGGCTGCTGTCGCGCACCGACGACACGCTCTCCTCTCAACTCGCGTACTGCCACCAGATCTAGTGGTTAGATTGGCGCGCGCCACCCACAAGTTGTGGTCCCCGGGCTCCCAGTTGGGGAAATGTGGACTATGCTGGTGGCAACTTCGCGGACTCCTGCCGGGGTCCCGTGAGGGCGTAACAGGCATGCACGGAGCGGGCTTTCGCAGGCTCAAGGAGGGTGGGGAAAATGCACTGTCCCTTCTGCCGACACCCCGACAGTCGCGTCGTCGACAGCCGTACGACCGACGACGGCACCGCGATCAGGCGGCGGCGTCAGTGCCCCGACTGCACCCGCCGCTTCACCACCGTCGAGAGCGCGTCGCTGATGGTGATCAAGCGCAGCGGAGTCACCGAGCCCTTCAGCCGGGACAAGGTGATCGCGGGCGTGCGCAAGGCCTGTCAGGGGCGTCCCGTCACCGAGGACGCCCTCGCCCAGCTCGGCCAGCGGGTCGAAGAGGCCGCGCGCGCGACGGGCAGCGCGGAGCTGCCCACGCACGACGTCGGCCTCGCGATACTCGGCCCGCTCCAGGATCTCGACCTCGTGGCCTATCTGCGGTTCGCGTCCGTCTACCGCGCCTTCGAGTCCCTTGAGGACTTCGAGGCGGCCGTGGCGGAGCTGCGGGAGGCCGGAGCGGGCGGCGCGGACCACGAGGGCGGGGAGGCCCAGGGGGGCCAGGGGGCGCCGGACTCACGCGAGGCCCGCGGCGGCCGCGGGGAGAGCGGCGTGAACGGTGTGGGGGGTGCGGGCGGTGCGGCCGTAGGCCCGAGCGCACCGCTGGAGCCCGCCGCCGACTGAGCGGCGGGGCATCGAGAAGACCTTCGGGCCCGGCGGAGCGCGCAGTGGGGCGCGGGCCGCCGGGAGCCATGACACAGCAAGGCGCCACGGGAAGATTCGGGGCGCATCGGGGCGTTATGCCCGTTAAGGGAGGCGGAATGACAGAGACGACGAGCGGCCCGGCACGCGGTTCACGCGCCAAGGGCGGCAAGGCGAAGGGGCTGCGCATCGAGCGCATCCACACCACCCCCGGCGTCCATCCCTACGACGAGGTCGAGTGGGAGCGCCGGGACGTCGTCATGACCAACTGGCGTGACGGCTCGGTCAACTTCGAGCAGCGCGGCGTCGAATTCCCCGCCTTCTGGTCGGTGAACGCCACCAACATCGTGACCAGCAAGTACTTCCGCGGCGCGGTCGGCACGCCCCAGCGCGAGCACAGCCTGAAGCAGCTCATCGACCGCGTGGTGAAGTCGTACCGGGCGGCCGGCGAGCAGCACGGCTACTTCGCCTCGCCCGCCGACGCGGAGATCTTCGAGCACGAGCTGGCGTACGCCGTGCTGCACCAGATCTTCAGCTTCAACTCTCCGGTGTGGTTCAACGTCGGCACGACGCAGCCGCAGCAGGTCTCCGCCTGTTTCATCCTCTCCGTCGACGACTCCATGGAGTCGATCCTCGACTGGTACAAGGAAGAGGGGATGATCTTCAAGGGCGGTTCCGGCGCCGGCCTGAACCTCTCCCGCATCCGCTCCTCCAAGGAGCTGCTCTCCTCCGGCGGCAACGCCTCCGGTCCCGTCTCCTTCATGCGCGGCGCCGACGCGTCCGCCGGGACGATCAAGTCCGGCGGTGCCACGCGGCGGGCGGCCAAGATGGTCGTGCTCGACGTCGACCACCCGGACGTCGAGGCCTTCATCGAGACGAAGGTGAAGGAGGAGGAGAAGATCCGCGCGCTGCGCGACGCGGGCTTCGACATGGACCTGGGCGGCGACGACATCACGTCCGTCCAGTACCAGAACGCCAACAACTCGGTGCGTGTGACGGACGAGTTCATGCGGGCCGTCGAGTCCGGCTCGACGTACCCGCTCCGCGGCCGGATGACGGGCGAGGTCGTCGACGAGGTCGACGCGAAGGGCCTCTTCCGGAAGATGGCGGAGGCCGCGCACGTGTGCGCCGACCCCGGCATCCAGTACGACGACACCATCAACCACTGGCACACCTCGCCGGAGTCGGGCCGCATCACCGCGTCCAACCCGTGCAGCGAGTACATGCACCTGGACAACTCGTCCTGCAACCTCGCCTCGCTGAATCTGATGAAGTTCCTGCAGGACGACGACGAGGGCCACCAGTCCTTCGACGCCGCGCGCTTCGCGAAGGTCGTCGAGCTGGTCATCACGGCGATGGACATCTCCATCTGCTTCGCCGACTTCCCGACGCAGAAGATCGGCGAGACCACGCGCGCCTTCCGGCAGTTGGGCATCGGCTACGCCAACCTCGGCGCGCTGCTGATGGCCACGGGCCACGCGTACGACTCGGACGGCGGCCGGGCGCTGGCCGGCAGCATCACCTCGCTGATGACCGGCACCTCCTACCGGCGCTCGGCCGAACTGGCCGCCGTCGTCGGCCCGTACGAGGGGTACGCGCGCAACTCGGACGCGCACAACCGCGTCATGCGGCAGCACTCCGACGCCAACGACGCCGCCCGGCGCGGCGACGACCTGGACACCCCGGTGTGGGACGCGGCCACCGCCGCCTGGCGGGACGTGCTGCGCCTCGGCACGAAGAACGGCTTCCGTAACGCGCAGGCGTCCGTGCTGGCGCCCACCGGCACCATCGGCCTGATGATGGACTGCGACACGACCGGCGTCGAACCCGACCTGGCCCTGGTGAAGTTCAAGAAGCTGGTCGGCGGCGGCTCGATGCAGATCGTGAACAACACCGTGCCCAAGGCGCTCAAGCGGCTGGGCTACCAGCCCGAGCAGATCGAGGCGATCGTCGAGCACATCGCCGAGCACGGCAACATCACCGACGCCCCGGGGCTGCGCCTGGAGCACTACGACGTCTTCGACTGCGCCATGGGCGAGCGCTCCATCTCCCCGATGGGGCACGTACGGATGATGGCGGCGGCGCAGCCGTTCCTCTCCGGCGCCATCTCCAAGACGGTGAACATGCCCGCGTCCTCCACCGTCGAGGACGTCGAGGAGATCTACCTCCAGGGCTGGAAGCTCGGCACGAAGGCGCTCGCCGTCTACGTCGAGAACTCCAAGGTCGGCCAGCCGCTCTCCGCCAAGCGCAAGGACGAGAAGGAGACGGAGGAGAGCGAGCCGGAGAAGGTCATCGAGTACCGCCCGGTGCGCCGGCGCCTCCCGAAGGGCCGTCCCGGCATCACCACCTCGTTCACGGTGGGCGGCGCCGAGGGCTACATGACGGCGAACTCCTACCCGGACGACGGGCTGGGCGAGGTCTTCCTGAAGATGTCCAAGCAGGGCTCGACCCTCGCGGGCATGATGGACGCCTTCTCCATCGCCGTCTCCGTCGGCCTCCAGTACGGGGTGCCGCTGGAGACGTACGTCTCGAAGTTCACGAACATGCGCTTCGAGCCGGCCGGCATGACGGACGACCCGGACGTGCGGATGGCGCAGTCGATCGTCGACTACATCTTCCGCCGACTCGCCCTGGACTTCCTGCCGTTCGAGACACGCTCCGCCCTGGGCATCCACTCCGCGAGCGAGCGCCAGCGGCACCTGGAGACCGGCTCGTACGAACCGTCCGACGACGAACTCGACGTGGAGGGCCTGGCCCAGTCCGCGCCGAAGGCCGAGACGGTGGGCGAGGCGAAGGAGAAGGCCAAGGAGGAGGCCAAGGCCGAGGGCGTCGGCGATGCCCAGGCCCCCACTCCGGCACCGGGCGGCGCCCACAACTCCACGGAACTGATGGAGATGCAGCTCGGCCTGAACGCGGACGCGCCCCTGTGCTTCTCCTGCGGGACGAAGATGCGGCGCGCGGGAAGCTGCTACCTGTGCGAGGGCTGCGGCTCGACGAGCGGCTGTAGCTGAGTTCCTGACCGGAAGGTGAGAGAGGGAGCCGACGCCCGTCGGCTCCCTCTTCGCGTGCCGGACGGCGGAGTCCAGGAGGTTTCTGCTGTCCGGGTCCATCCGGCGGCCGCCTCCCGGCACTTGGCGGTCCCTCGCCGCGGACCCGGCGGCTCCGTGGACGTACGTTCCGGGCGGGTGCCGCGGGCGGTACGCGTGCGGGGGCGGGCGTGGGCGTCGAGGATGGACGGGTCGGAGAACGGAGGGACGGCATGAGCAGCGAGGAGTCCGCCCGCGAGGGGCGCCCGGAGTCCGGGGACGGCGGAGAGGACGCCGGGCCGGTTCTGGTCACCGGAGGCACCGGCACGCTCGGCCGTGCCGTCGTGCGGCGGCTGACGGAGGGCGGGCACCAGGTTCGGGTGCTCAGCCGCCGTCCGCGTCCGGAGCACGCGGACCCCGCAAGCCCCGCGGGCGCCAAGTCCGGGGCGGCGCGCGGCGGGAGCGTTCCCGAGTGGGCCACGGGCGACCTCGTCTCCGGCGCGGGGCTGGACGCCGCGGTCGCCGGAGTGGCGAGCGTCGTCCACTGTGCGACGACCGGCGGACGCAAGGACGTCGTGGGCACGGACCGCCTGGTCGACGCGCTGCGGCGCTCCGGCGGCAGCCCGCACCTGGTCTACATCTCGATCGTCGGCGTCGACCTCGTGCCGTTCTTCTACTACCGGGCGAAGCTCGCCGCGGAACGGATCGTCCAGGGCAGCGGGCTTCCGTGGACGATCCTGCGGGCCACCCAGTTCCACGATCTGATCGCGCTGATCACCACCGCACAGCGGCGCTCGCCCTGCGTCTTCTTCCCCTCCGGCTTCTCCTTCCAGCCGGTCGACGTGGGAGAGGTGGCCGACCGGCTGGTGGAGCTGGCCCTCGCGCCGCCCGCGGGACGGGCCGAGGACATGGGCGGTCCCGAGGTGCGCACCGCCCGCGAACTCGCGCAGCTCACCCAGCACGCGTACGGCCGCCGTCGGCCCCTGGTTCCGCTTCCGCTGGCGGGGAAGGCGGTGCGCGCCTACAAGGCCGGTCACCACACGACGCCCGGACACGCTGCGGGCCGCCGTACGTACGCCGAGTATCTGGCCGGTACGCACGGTGGCACGCACGGCGAGACGCAGGACGGGACGAGCGCCGGAAACCGTCCGTGAGGGAGCGCCACCGAACGTGAACAACAGGGCCCCGCAGGGCAGTTGCGGCGCCTCGCGGCCCCGCTGTGAAGCCGATCCGTGGGACCCTGTGCGTACGGCTCGTCACCCCGTTGGCCGTACGATGGCGCGGTGCTGGTCAAGTGGATGCGCTGCACCGTCGTGGACCGTCGGGGGTTCGAGCGCGGGCAGCGGAAGTGGGCCGGGCTGCTCGGCGAGCCGGGTTTCCGGGGGCAGGGCGGCGGTTGGAGCCGTGCCCGGGAGGGCGTCGCGCATCTCTTCGGCTTCTGGGAGAGCCGTGCCTTCTACGACTCGTTCATGGCGCGCTCCCACGACCGGCTGCACGCCGCACAGGTCGGCACGTACAAGGACATGCGGGTGCGGCTCTTCGAGTACCGCTTCGATGTGAAGACCGGATTCCGCCCGGTCTTCGCGGACGCCGACCTGCTGCGCGTCGCGCACTGCCGGGTGCGGGGCGACCGGATCGAGCACTACACGCTGATGCAGGAGAAGGTCTGGAACCCGGCGATGGCCGGGTCGCCCGGGATGCTGCGCGGAGTCTTCACGCAGGCGCAGTCCGAGGACGAGTTCATGGTCCTGTCGATGTGGGACTCGACGGCGGAGCACGGCAAGTACCGCACGGAGCGGGTGGAGCGCCTCGCGCTCCGTGCGCAGATCGGAGCGGATGTGACCGGAATCGCCGGGGATGTGATCGACCTTGAGCCTTCCTGGACCGTCTGACATATGCGGGGGCCATACAGTGGCCGTATGGCACGACCGAGGCGCATCGTCCTGGTCCGGCACGGGGAGTCGGAGGGGAACGAAGACGACAGCATCTACGAGCGAGTCCCCGACCACGCCCTCGCGCTGACGGAGAAAGGCGTCCGGCAGGCCGAGGCCACGGGGGAGCGGCTGCGTGAACTGTTCGGCGGCGAACGCGTCTCCGCCTACGTCTCGCCGTACCGGCGCACCCATCAGACCCTCGCCGCCTTCGGCCTCGACCCCTCCCGGCTGCGCGTACGGGAGGAGCCCCGGCTGCGCGAGCAGGACTGGGGGAACTGGCAGGACCGCGAGGACGTACGGAAGCAGAAGCAGTACCGCGACGCCTACGGGCACTTCTTCTACCGCTTCGCGCAGGGCGAGTCCGGCGCGGACGTCTACGACCGTGCGGGCGCGTTCCTGGAGAGCCTGTGGCGCAGCTTCGAGCTACCGGACCATCCGCCCAACGTGCTGATCGTGACGCACGGCCTGACCATGCGGCTGTTCTGCATGCGGTGGCTGCACTGGTCGGTCGCGGAGTTCGAGTCGCTGTCGAACCCGGGCAACGCGGAGACTCGTACGCTGGAACTGGGGGCGGACGGGCGCTACCACCTGGACCGTCCCTTCGAGCAGTGGTGCGTTCCGCGCCCGTACGGAACGTGTACGTGAGGCCGCCGCGCCGCCGCGTGCGGTAGGCGGCGCAGACCGCGGCCGCGGCAGATTGCCCCGAGAGACCGCCGAACATGAGCAGCGAATCCCAACACCCCGCCACAGGGCCCGAGTCGGACGAGCCGGAGCACAACGCCGGTGCGCCGCAGGGCCCTTGGTGCGCGGTGCCCGGCGCCGAGGAGACCCGGGCCCGGCCCGACGGCCTCGTCGTCCCCGGGGAACCCGCTCCCGGCGAGCAGTCCGCTCCCGCCGAACATCCCGCCCACGGCGGCGATTCCGCCCACGGCGAGGATTCCGGCGCCCCCGGGGAGCACGGCGAAGAGGCTCGGCGCTACGCTGATGCGGCCATGCCGATCACGCCTCCAACTCACCGTGTCGAGCGGTCGATTCGTGCCAAGACGGGCGCCAAGGTGGTCGCCGGGATCGACGAGGTGGGCAGGGGAGCGTGGGCCGGACCGGTCACGGTCTGCGCGGCGGTCACGGGTCTGCGGCGTCCGCCGGAGGGCCTCACGGACTCCAAGCTGCTGACGGTCAAGCGGCGTACGGAACTCGCGGAGGCGCTGCACGGCTGGGTCTCCGCGCACGCCCTCGGCCATGCCTCGTCCGAGGAGATCGACGAGCTGGGCATGACGGCCGCGCTCCGCCTGGCCGCGCTGCGCGCCCTGGAGGCCCTGCCCGTACGTCCGGACGCGGTGATCCTCGACGGCAAGCACGACTACCTCGGGATGCCGTGGCAGGTGCGTACGGTCATCAAGGGCGACCAGTCCTGCGTCTCCGTCGCGGCGGCCTCGGTCCTGGCCAAGGTCCGCCGGGACGCCCTCATGGCCGAACTCGGCACGGACCACTCGGACTTCTGCTTCGCGGACAACGCCGGGTATCCCTCGCCGGTGCACAAGACCGCGTTGCAGGCGCTGGGGCCGACCCCGTACCACCGGATGTCGTGGGCGTTCATGGACGCGCTGCCGCGCTGGCAGCATCTCAAGCGCACACGTGCCCTTCCGGACGAAGAGACTCCGCCCGCCGAGCAGATGGGCTTCTTCTGAACAGGCGCCGCGGACGGTGAAATCCCTGGCCGAACCCGCTGGCGCACCCCCCTACGACGTTTGATAGACATCACCTCATGCCTCTCACCCCCGAGGAGCCACAGATTCACGAGAGCGTCCCGGGCGGCCGCAACACCGCGGCAGCGACCCGGACTCCGCAGGCTTCCCGTCCCGCAGCACCCATCCCCGGCCCCCGGGCCTCCTCGCGTCCCACGCCGCCGCGTGCGGACAGCAAGGGCCCGACCCCCGGCCGGCCCGGCTCCGTGCGCACCGGCGGACCGCAGCGCGCCGCGGCCCCCGCCCGTCCCTCGGCGCAGATCGAACTGGTCGCCGCCGCCGACGCCACGGCCGTGGACGTCGC
The DNA here is from genome assembly GCF_001751255.1 of Streptomyces nanshensis. Classification (GTDB taxonomy): domain Bacteria; phylum Actinomycetota; class Actinomycetes; order Streptomycetales; family Streptomycetaceae; genus Streptomyces; species Streptomyces nanshensis_A. The sequence continues at coordinate 9,014 of NZ_LJGW01000013.1, forward strand.
GGACGAGACCGTCGACACACTTCTCGACGAGGGCACCCCGCCGGGGGACGTCCTCGTGGTCACCACCGGCGAGCAGCACCCGTGGGCGCAGCACGAGCTGTCCTTCGGCGAGGACGCGTACTGGCGCCAACTCGCCGACGGCGAGGACGTCTTCTGCGTCCACACCACGGAGCTGGCGCGTGTGGGGCGCCGCGCGGTCGTCGTCCTCGCCGTCAACGGCGGTACGGACGCGCAGGCCGCCGAGGCCCTGCCCGCCGCACTCGCGAAGGCGGACCGCAGCCTGATCGTCTGCGGCGACCCGCAGCGGTTGCGCGACCTTCTCTGACACGTTGCGCGTACGTCGCTGACGCTGGTTGTCACGTGGGCGCCGTCCTGTGTGCGCGCCGGTGGTGGGTTTCCGGTGGTGGGTGACGGTTCGTCGATGTGGCTCTCCCTGCTCCGCGCGGGGGCGCTCCGCAGGGAGCGCCTGGGTTGCGCCGAGTGGCCGTCCGTTCCTGTCCGTGGCTGGGCTGCCGGGTCGCCTGTCGCCGACCGTCTGCCCGTACCCGTACGGAAGTTGACTCGCAGGCGCGCTGGGCCTGCGGCCTGGCGGGAGACGGCCTGTGGATCGGCCCGTTTCGGTCTCGCTCGGAGATCCGCGCCCCGGCGCGGAGCGGAGAGCGTTCCCGGCGACGGCGGGTCAGTGCAACGTACGTACCCGCTACGTGACTTGAGGCCGGACGTGCACCGGGCCCGTACCCGTGAGGGAGACGGCGTAGCAACCCGGCCCGTGGCCGGCTCCGCTCGGAGATCCGCGCCCCGGCGCGGAGCGGAGAGCGTTCCCGGCAACGGCGGGTCAGCCCAACGTACGCACGCGCTACGGAAGTTGAGTGCGGACGCGCACTCGGCCCGCAACCGTGACGGAAACGGCGAACTACCCGGCCCCCGGCCGGATCCCGACACCCCATCTCAACGACAACCCCGGCCCGTTCGTGTCCGTTCGGTGGCCGGGGTCACGTGTGCTGCCCTGTGACCGGGAAGAGAATAAGGTTAGGCTAACCTAACCTTCATTCTCCTCAAGGGGGCAGGTGTGGAGTACGAAAGACCCGCAGGGCGTGGTGAGTTCGACGGCCGTACCGCGCTGGTGACCGGAGCGGGCAACGGCATCGGACGGGCCGTCGCCGTCGCGCTCGTGGCGCACGGCGCACGCGTGGCGGCCGTCGACAGGGACGCCGACGCGCTCAAGTCGCTGGCGGAGGAGTGCGGTTCGGCCGCGGTCCTCCCGCACGTCGCCGACGTCGCCGACAGCGACGCCGTCGAGGAGGTCGTCGGCCGGACCGAGCGGGAGAGCGGCCCCGTCGAACTCCTCGTGAACGTCGCCGGGGTGCTGACGACCGCGCCCGTCACGGAGTTCGACGACGCGGACTGGGAGCGCATCTTCGCGGTCAACGCGGGCGGCGTGTTCCGCACGTCGCGTGCCGTCGCGCGCCGCATGGTCGCCCGCGGCGGCGGCAGCATCGTCACCGTCGCGTCGAACGCCGGCGGTGTGCCCCGTACGGGCATGGCGGCCTACGCCGCCTCCAAGGCCGCCGCGGCGCACTTCACCAAGTGTCTCGGGCTGGAGGTCGGCCGCTTCGGCGTGCGCTGCAACGTCGTCTCGCCGGGGTCGACGGACACCGCCATGCAACGGCGGCTGTGGGACGGCGAGGAGCCTCCCGCCGCCGTGCTCCAGGGCGACCCGGAGACCTACCGCACCGGCATACCCCTCGGGCGGATCGCCGACCCGCGGGATGTCGCGGACGCCGTCCTCTTCCTGCTCTCCGACCGGGCCCGGCAGATCACTCTGCACGACCTGTACGTGGACGGCGGAGCGACTCTTCGCGCCTAGAGCGCACCGGCAGAGGACCGCCGCCGCGTGGACGGCGGCCCGCCGGGCGTGACCTCAACCCCCCTCACCTGCGGCGCCGTTCGGCGCCGAGAACGGAGCCATCGGTGTCTTCCGACATCACAGACCGCGGATGCCACGCTGCGACGGGCCCGCACTCAGCCACGGCGGACGGGTACGAAGGAGGCGCGCCGCCCGCGCAGTTGAGACGCGGCGGTCCTCCCGACGGCGCCCCGGGCGGCGTGCCCGGCAGCCCTACCGGGACCCCGGCCGGCGCATCTGCCGCCGCTCCCTCCGGCGGCGCGGACGTACAAGCCCGTGAGCGGACCGTCGGAGCGGCCACCGCGCTGCTCGACGACTACCAGCCGGGCGACACCTTCTTCGCCTCCCCCTCCCGCACGCTCCTCGCGCGCGGCGCGGGCCTCCGAGTCCCGCACGGCAGGGCGCCGTTGAGCGACCGCGTCGCGGACACCCTGGGCACGGCACGCGAACAGGGCCTGGCCGCCCCCTTCGTGGTGGGCGCCGTGCCGTTCGCCAGCAACGAGCCCGTGGCGCTCACCGTGCCCGGCACCGCGCGCTGGGCGCCGCCGCTGCGCCAGGACCCGCTGATCGCGCTGCCCGCGAAGACGCCGTCGGGCGGCCCGTGGCAGATGCGTCCGGTGCCCGGCCCGGAGGCGTACGCCGAGAGCGTCGGCGAGGCCGTACGGCGCCTGGAGCGCGGCGACTTGGACAAGGTCGTGCTGGCCCGCACCCTGGAGCTGCGCTCCTCCGCGGACCTCGACACCCCCGCGATGGTCCAGCGTCTGGCACGGCGCGATCCGCGCGGCTACACCTTCGCGATGCCGACCGGACCGGGCCGCACCCTGCTGGGCGCCAGCCCGGAGCTGCTGCTCTCCCTCCGGGGCCGGCACATCGTCGCCAATCCGCTGGCCGGTTCGGCGCGGCGCAGCGCCGACGTCGCCGAGGACGTACGGGCGGCGGCGGCCCTTTTGGAGTCCGCGAAGGACCTGCATGAGCACGCCGTCGTCGTACAGGCGGTGCGCGACGCCCTCGGACCGCTGTGCAGCGATCTGTTCGTGCCGCCGCAGCCCACGCTCGTACGGACGGCGACGATGTGGCACCTGTCGACCACCGTCTCCGGCGAACTCGCACCGGCCACCGCGCACCGTCCGCAGCCGACGTCGCTCGATCTCGCGCTGGCCCTCCATCCGACGCCCGCCGTCTGCGGCACCCCGACCGGGCCCGCACGCGGCCTCATCGGCGAACTGGAGCCGTTCGACCGGGGGTTCTTCACCGGCATGGTCGGCTGGAGCGACGAGCGCGGCGACGGCGAGTGGGTCGTGACGATCCGCTGCGCCGAGGCCGAGGGGCGCTCGCTGCGGCTGTACGCCGGGGCCGGCGTCGTCCAGGCGTCCGTGCCCGCGTCGGAGACCGAGGAGACCGCGGCGAAGTTCCGTACGTTCCTCGACGCGGTGGGAGCCGAGCTGTGACCGCAGGGGCTGTGCAGGGCTGGCCCGCGGAGTATGTGGAGCGCTACCGGCGGGCCGGATACTGGCGCGGCGAGACCTTCGGGCGCATGCTGCGCGAGCGCGCCGAGGACCACGGCGGGCGCACCGCCGTCGTCGACCCGGCCTCGGGCGCGCGCTGGTCGTACGCCGAACTCGACGCCCGCGCCGACGCGATGGCCGCCGGACTGTCCGCACGCGGAGTGTGCGCGGGCGACCGCGTGGTGCTGCAACTGCCCAACGTGGCCGAGTTCTTCGAGGTCGTCTTCGCCCTCTTCCGGCTCGGGGCGCTGCCCGTCTTCGCGCTGCCCGCGCACCGTTACGCCGAGATCCGGTATCTGTGCGACTTCACCGAGGCCGTGGCCTATGTCGTGCCCGGTGTGCACGGCGGCTTCGACTACCGCGAACTGGCCGGCCGGGTACGGGCGGAGGTGCCCACGCTGCGGCACGTCTTCGTCGCCGACCCGGACCCGGGCGGCCACGAACCGCTCGCCGGCGTACCGGCGGCGCCCGTGCCGCTGGCCGAACCCGCCCCGCACGACCTGGCGTTCCTTCAGCTCTCGGGCGGAACGACCGGCGTTCCCAAACTGATTCCGCGGACGCACGACGACTACATCTACTCGGTGTGGGGCTCCAACGAGATCTGCGGCGTGGACGAGCACTCCGTGTATCTGTGCGCGCTGCCCGCCGCCCACAACTTCCCCCTCAGCTCGCCCGGGACGCTCGGCGCGCTCTACGCGGGCGGCCGGGTCGTCCTCGCACCGCAGCCCGCCCCCGAGACCGCCTTTCCGCTCATCGAACGCGAAGGCGTCACGATCACCGGACTCGTACCGCCGCTCGCCCTGGTGTGGCTGGAGGCGGCGCAGCGCGGCGAACACGATCTGTCGAGCCTGGAGGTGCTGCTCGTGGGCGGCGCCAAGTTCAGCGAGGAGGCCGCCCGCCGCGTACGGCCCACGCTCGGCTGCACACTCCAGCAGGTCTTCGGGATGGCGGAGGGGCTCGTCAACTACACGCGGCTCGACGACCCGGAGGAGACCGTCGTCACCACACAGGGGCGGCCCGTCTCACCGGACGACGAGATCCGCGTCGTCGACGAGGACGACCACGACGTGCCCGAGGGCGCCACCGGACACCTCCTCACCCGCGGCCCCTACACGATCCGCGGCTACTGGAGAGCGCCCGAACACAACGCCGTCGCCTTCACCGAGGACGGCTTCTACCGCACGGGCGACGTCGTACGCCGCACACCCACCGGCCATCTCGTCGTCGAGGGCCGGGCCAAGGACCAGATCAACCGCGGCGGCGAGAAGATCGCGGCCGAGGAGGTCGAGAACCATCTGCTGGCCCACCCCTCGGTCCACGACGCGGCGGTCGTCTCCATGCCCGACGGCTACCTCGGCGAGCGCGTCTGCGCGTACATCGTGCTGCGGCGGAACGCCGCGCCCGTCAAGCCGCTCCAGGTGAAGAAGTTCCTCCGCGAACGGGGGCTGGCCGCCTACAAGATCCCCGACCGGATCGAGTTCAGCGAGGCGTTCCCCGCTACGGGCATCGGCAAGGTCAGCAAGCGGGACCTGCGGGCCGCCGTGGCGGCGCAGCTCCAGGGAGCCACGACGTGACCCCGGCCGCTCCGGCGCCTGCGTACACGCCGCCTTCGACGGCCGCGTCCGCGGCTGCGGCCGCGGCGGTCTCCACCGTCTCCACCGCACCACCCTCCACCACCGAAAGGGCACCGACTCCCATGGCGCTCCCCGCGATCCAGCCGTACGCGATGCCGGCGGCGGACGAGCTTCCGGACAACCGCGTGACGTGGAAGCCCGACCCGTCGCGCGCGGTCCTCCTCGTCCACGATCTGCAGAACCACTTCCTCGACGCGTTCACCCCGGACACCTCCCCGCTGACGCCGATGCTGGCCAACGTCGCCTCGGTGAAGGCCGCGTGCGCCGGCGCGGGCGTCCCCGTCCTCTACTCCGCGCAGCCCGGCGGGCAGACCCCCGCCGAACGCGGGCTGCAACAGGACTTCTGGGGACCGGGGCTGCCGGACGAGGAGCGTGCGAAGGCCGTCGCCGCGCCCGTCGCCCCCGGCGCGGACGACGTCGTGCTGACCAAGTGGAAGTACAGCGCCTTCGTCCGTACGGATCTGGCGGAGCGGATGACGGCGGCCGGGTGCGACCAGATCGTCCTCGTCGGCGTCTACGCCCACATCGGGGTGCTGATGACGGCGTGCGACGCGTGGATGCGCGACATCCAGGCGTTCGTCGTGGCCGACGCCGTCGCCGACTTCAGCCGCCGCGACCATCTCTCCGCGCTGGAGTGGGCCGCCTCGAAGTGCGCCTATGTGACGACCGCGGACGACCTCGCGGGCCTGCTGTCCGGACAGGAGGGCTGAGCGCCGTGTCCCTGACTCTCGACACCATCCGCGCCGACGTCGCCGACGTCCTCGGCGAGGACCCCGCGGACGTCCCCGACGACGAGAACCTCGCCGACCTCGGACTGGACTCCGTCCGTCTGATGAGCCTCGTCGAACGCTGGCGCGGCGACCACGGGGTGAAGGTCTCCTTCGTCGAACTCGCCGAGCGGCCGGGCGTTCTGGTCTGGTGGGACCTGCTGCGGGACCGCGCATGACCACCTCCGTCGACCGGCGGCCCGAGGACGCCGCAGAAGAGACCGGAGCCTTCGTCGGCGGCCCGGAGGCGGACCGCGGGGACGCCGTCCCCGAGGCGCTGCCGCTGACGGCGGCGCAGACCGGCATGTGGCTCTCCCACGTCCTCGATCCGCAGAGTCCCGCCCTCAATACCGCCGAGTGCCTGGAGATCGACGGGCCGCTGGAGCCGGGTGTGCTCGCCGCCGCCGTACGGCGCGGGCTCGCCGAGTGCGAGGCGCTGTGGGTGACGATCCGCGAGACGCCCGACGGGCCGCGGCAGACGCCCGTACCGCCGCCGCGTACGGACACCGAACCCGGCACGGGCCCCGGCTCCGACTCCGGATCAGGTTCCAACTCCCGTTCCGGTGACGGCTTTCCGCTGCACGAGAGCGATCTGCGCGGGCGCCGCGACCCCGAGGCCGCCGCCCGCGCCTGGATGGACGAGGACCTGCGCACGCCCTGCGACCCGGCGGCCGGACCGCCGTTCGCCACCGCGCTCTTCCGGGTCGGTGACGAACGCGTGCTGTGGTATCTGCGGATCCACCACGCCGTCATGGACGGCTACGGCTACTCCCTGATCGCCGGCCGCGTCGCCGAGATCTGCACGGCGCTGGCGCGCGGCGAGGACCCGGGCCCGAGCCCCTTCGGGCGTCTGGCCGAACTCGTCGCCGAGGACGCCGAGTACCGGGCGTCGGCCGCGCATGCCGCCGACGGCGCACACTGGCGGGAGGTGCTGGCCGGCGCCGAGGACTCCTCCGCCGCGCAGCAGCCCGCCCTGCTGCCCTCGCCGGACTTCCACCGCCGTACCGCCCGCCTCGGCCCGGAGGCGACCCGCGCACTGCGCGAGACCGCCGCCTCGCTGCGCGCGACCTGGCCCGAACTGCTCATCGCCGCACAGGCGTTGCTGGAGTCGCGGGAGACCGGGAGCGAGGACGTCGTCCTCGGGGTGCCCATGATGGGCCGTACCGGTTCGGTGGCCCTGCGCATCCCCGGCATGGTGATGAACGTCCTGCCGCTGCGGCTGCGCGTCACGCCGGCCACCACCTTCGCCGCGCTGACCCGGCAGGTCGTCCTCGGCGTCCGCGACATCCGCCGCCACCAGCGCTACCGGTACGAGGACATCCGGCGGGAGACGGGCGCGCAGGCGGACGGACGTCCGCTGACGGGGCCCCTCGTCAACGTCATGCCGTTCGACTACGACCTCGACTTCGCGGGCACGAGAGCGCGGGTGCACAACCTCTCCGCGGGGCCCGTCGAGCATCTGACGGTCAACGTCCGCGACCGCGGGGACGGTTCGGGCCTGCTCATCGACCACGACGCCAACCCCGCCCTGTACGGGGAGGCCGAAACGGCCCGCCGCCAGGCACGGTTCGTCGCCCTGGTGGAGCGGCTGACCGCCGCCGATCCCGAACTGCCCCTCGCCGCGCACTCCGTCGCCACCGACGCCGAACGGGAGGAGGTGCTCGGCGAGTTCAACGACACCCGCGTGCCGACCCGGCCCACGACGCTCCTCGGCCCGTTCGAGGCGCGGGCCGCAGCGGCGCCGCGGGCGACCGCGCTCGTCGCCGGCGGCGAGACGCTCGACTACGGCGAACTGAGCGCCCGCGCCAACCAACTCGCCCGCGAACTGGCCCTGCTGGGCGTCCGCCCCGGCTGCCTCGTGGCGGTGGCCCTCCCCAGATCGGTGCACCTCGTCGTCGGGCTGCTGGCCGTGCTCAAGGCCGGTGCGGCGTATCTGCCGCTGGACCCCGGCCATCCCCCGGAGCGGCTGCGAGGCATGCTGGAGGACGCGGACGTGTGGTGCGTGCTGACCGACAGCGGCACCGCCGGACTGCTGCCGCGGACCACCGTCCCCGTACTGCCGCTCGACGTGCTGGACGTCTCGGAGCATCTGCGCACCGCCCCCGGACGGCCCCTCACCCCGCGGCATCCCGCGTACGTCATCTACACCTCCGGTTCCACGGGCCGCCCCAAGGGCGTCGTCGTGCCGCACTCGGCCATCGACAACCGGCTGCGCTGGATGCAGGCCGAGTACCGCCTGGGCCCGGACGACCGTGTGCTCCAGAAGACCCCCAGCGGCTTCGACGTGTCGGTGTGGGAGTTCTTCTGGCCGCTGCGCGAGGGCGCGACCCTCGTCATGGCGGAGCCGGAGGAGCACCGCGACCCGGCCGCGCTGGCCCGTACGATCCGCGAACAGGGCGTCACCACCGTCCACTTCGTGCCGTCGATGCTTCAGGAGTTCCTCGCGGAACCGTCCGCCGCCCGGGACGCCGCGGGCCTGCGGCGCGTCTTCGCCAGCGGCGAGGCCCTGCCCCGCGAGACCGTCGACCGCTTCCACCGGCTGCTGCCGCAGGTGCCGCTGTACAACCTCTACGGCCCGACCGAGGCCGCCGTGGACGTCACCCACCACCGGTGCCTGCCCGGCGAGAGCGGGCCCGTGCCGATCGGCCGCCCCGTCTGGAACACCCGGCTGTATGTGCTGGACGCGGCGCTCCAGCCCTGCCCGCCCGGGGTGCCCGGCGAGCTGTATCTCGCGGGCGCGCAGCTCGCCACGGGCTATCTGGGCCGGCCGGAGCTGACGGCGACCCGCTTCGTGGCCGACCCGTTCGCCGCCGGGCGGGGCGAACCGGGCGCCCGTATGTACCGCACCGGCGATCTGGCGCGCTGGCGGGACGACGGCGCCGTGGAGTATCTCGGGCGGACCGACAACCAGGTGAAGCTGCGCGGTCTGCGCATCGAACTCGGCGAGATCGAGGCCGCGTTGACGGACCAGCCCGGGGTACGGGCCGCCTGTGTCGCCGTACGCGAGGACCGTCCCGGCGACCAGCGGCTCGTCGGCTACGTCGTACCGTCCGCGGACACCCCGCCGCCCGCGGCGGACGTGCTGCTCTCCCGCCTCGCCGCCACCCTGCCCGGCCATATGGTGCCCGGAGCCCTGGTGACGCTCGACGCCCTGCCGCTCAGCCCGAACGGCAAGCTCGACCGCAAGGCGCTGCCCGCACCGGAACGGACGGGCGGCGGCGACGGCGGCGGACGGCCGCCGGGCACCTTCCGCGAGGAGACGCTGACCCGACTCTTCGCGGAGGTCCTGGGCCTGGAACAGGTCGGCGCCGACGACGGGTTCTTCGACCTCGGCGGTACGTCGCTGCTCGCGATCCGGCTGATGGCACGCGTACGGGAGGAGACCGGGGCGCAGTTGAGCGTCGCGTCCCTCTTCGAACGGCCCACGCCCGCGGCCCTCGCGGCACGGCTCGGCGACGGACCGGAGGAGGACGGAGCACTGGAGGTGCTGCTGCCGCTCCGGCGCGGCGGAAGCGAGCCGCCGCTGTTCGTGCTGCACCCGGCGGGCGGACTCGGCTGGTGCTACTCGGGGCTGCTCGCCCCGCTCGGCCCCGAACGGCCCGTCGTCGCCGTACAGGCGCGGGGCCTGGCACGGGCCGAGCCGCTGCCCGGCAGCATGGCCGAGATGGCCGCCGACTACGCCGAGCAGATCCGCGCCTTCCAGCCCCGCGGCCCCTACCGGCTGCTGGGCTGGTCGGTCGGCGGGGTCGTCGCGCACACCGTGGCGGTGCTGCTGCGCGAGGCGGGCGAGGACGTCGAACTGCTCGCCCTGCTGGACGCCTACCCGGCCGACCAGTGGCGGGGCATGCAACAGCCGGTGGAGGCCGACGCGTTGCGGGCGCTGCTGCGGATGGCGGGCTTCGAGTCCGAGGACGGCGAGGTGGAGCGTACGCAGGTGCTGACGCGGCTGCGCGAGGAGGGCAGCGCGCTGGCGGGCCTGTCGGAGGAGGCGCTGACGGCCGTGACCCGTGTCGTCGTCAACAACGCACGGCTGATGCGCGAGCACGAACACACCCGTTTCGACGGCGACATGGTCTTCTTCACGGCGACCGCGCCGCGCGCGGAGCACTGGCTGCGGCGGGAGGCGTGGCTGCCGTACGTCGCGGGGGAGATCCGCAACCACGATCTGCCCTGTCTGCACCACGAGTTGACCCGGCCCGAGCAGATACGGGCCGTCGCCGCTGCGATCGACGGGGAGCTGCGGGGAGGCGCGCGATGAGCGGGCCCGGACCGTTCGATCCGCCGGGCGGCGCGGACGGGGACTCCCGCGCGCCCACGCACCGCGTACTGCGCAACCGCGAGGGCGAGTTGTCGCTCTGGCCGCTCTTCGCGCCGCCGCCCGAGGGCTGGGAGGTGCACGCCGGTCCGGCGACGTACGGACGGTGTGTGGAGCTGCTCGAAGCGTCCGCCGGGCGGCCCGCCCCGGGCTGAGGCGGCGGCCGGGCGGGC
>NZ_LJGW01000162.1 GCF_001751255.1 Streptomyces nanshensis
CCGGTGCGCCGTGCCCCCGTCCCCCGCCGGGGTGTCGGTGACGGTCACGGCGTCGGCGGGCAGCCCGCCCAGTACGGAGCCCAGCACCGGCGCGAGGCGTGCGACGCCCGGCACGGAGATGACGGCCTGCGCGGTCGCCGTGCCGCGCGGGTCGTCGGCGGGTGCGGGCGGCGGAACGCCGTCGTCCGTACGGGGATCCGCGCCGCTCCGCCCCGGGGTGTCCCCGTCCGTACGGCTCGCATCCCGCGTACCGCCCGGCTGAGCCCCGGAGGCCCCGTCGCCCCGGTGGCCGTTGTGCCCGTCCGGGGCGCCCACCAGATCCGTGATCCGCAGGTCCACGGTCACCACACGCAGCCCCAACTCCCGCTCGGCGGCCCGGAAGAGGGCCGCGCGCAGCAGCTCCGCGGTCGTCGTCAGCGGGGCGTGCGGCGTCGCCTCGAACTCCGCCTCGACACGCAGCGGCCCGGGCGGCAGCGCTGAGGGCGGGGGAGGCACCGCCGGCGGATCGGCCGCGTCCGGATCGCCCGTCTCCGGACCGGCCGGACCCAGACGCAGACGCCCGATCCGTACGTCCGGCAGTTCCCGGAGCGCCGCGGCGGACAGCACCCGCACCGCCGCGCTCTCCACCAGCCACGCCCCGTCCGCCGCGTCCCCGAGCGGCAGCAGCCTGCCGAGGCCGAGCTGCCGCCGTACCGCTCGGGAGAGTCCTTCGGCATCCAATGCACTACGCTCCGCTCTCACTTGGATTCACCGTGTCACCTCGTAAGGGCGGCAAAGTCCGGCAAGTGCGTACGTACAAGGCGGACTGCCGCAAGCACCCCTAATGTGGCACAGAAGCGGTGATTCAGGACCGCTCTCTCCTCGGAAAGGGGTGTAAGGCCATGGCCGACACCAAGACCGGCAACCGGTTCGAGTCCCCCGGACAGGGTTCCCGCACGGCCTCGCGCGACGGAGCGGGCGAGAACCGCCGCCCCAAGGCGGACGCCGGCGAACGCGGGCGTACGACCATCTCCGACGGCGTGGTCGAGAAGATCGCGGGCCTCGCGGCGCGCGACGTACCGGGCGTCCATGCGCTCGGCAGCGGCATCGCCCGCACCTTCGGCGCCATGCGCGACCGCGTACCGGGCGGCAGCAGCAGGTCGCCGCAGCGCGGTGTGAGCGCGGAGGTCGGCGACGTCCAGACGGCGCTCGACCTGGAGATCGTCGTCGAGTACGGGGTCGCGATCGCCGATCTCGCGCGGTCGGTGCGCGAGAACGTCATCTCCGCCGTCGAGCGGATGGCGGGCCTCGAGGTCGTCGAGGTCAACATCGCCGTGAGCGACGTCAAGCTGCCCGACGAGGAGGACGAAGAAGAGGAGCAGTCCTCGGGCCGTTCGCGGCTGCAATAGCGGCGGACGGACGGTCCGCGGCGCAGAGGTGTACTGACTGAAGGGGCGCACGATGAGCATGGCCGTGATCGGCTTGATCGCAGGGATGGCGCTGGGCTTCGCCGGATACTTCGGCGGGTTCGGTGCCTTCCTGCTCGTGGCGGCGCTGGGCGGTTTCGGCTTCTTCGTGGGCCGCTTCCTCGACGGTGACCTGCGAGCGGAGGACTTCTTCCGGATGCGTGACGAAAGCCGGCGCAGGTGACGGGATCGGAGCCGGGACGGTGACCGGGACCGGGATCGGCACGGCGTCCGGGCCCGGCACCGGAGCCGGGTCCGGANACGGCCACGGCGACGGTGACGGGCAAGGCGGCGCCGGTGCCGGGCGGGACGGCGACGGGCAGGCCGGAGGCGACGGCGGTGTCCGCCCGGAGGGCACCGAGCGGGGCGAGACGACGATCGTCGAACGTGTCGTGGCCAAGGTCGCCGCCCAGGCCGCGCGCGAGGCGCTGCGTACCTGGCCCGCGGCGCTCGCCGCCGTACCGCCCGGACCCGGGCACTGGCCGCGCGCCTCGGCCCGCGTACGGGAGCGGACGGCCCGCGTCCGCGTCCTCGTGGAGCTGGGCTACCCTTCCGACATCGGCGCGCAGTGTGCTGCGGTGCGTCGGCAAGTCGCTTCGCGGGTAAAGGAATTGCTCGGCATGGACGTGCCGGAGGTGGCCGTGGGCGTGGAGCGGCTGCACTCCGAGCAGCTCGACGGCGAGAGGTCCGGGAGGGTCCGGTGAGCGACGAGCGCACCCAGCGGCTGCCCACGCTGGAGAAGGAGCCGCGGACATCCACCGGAAGCGGCGGCGGCGATCTCGAACAGGCCACGTCGGCGGCCGGATACGGGCCGGGCGGCGGTTCCGGCGGAGGGTCCGGAGAGGGCGGCCGCGCGGGCCGCTTCTGGTCGGTGCGCCGGCTGCCCGCGGGAATCGTCGCGCTGCTGGTGGTGGCCGCGGCCGGGCTGCTCCTCTACGACCTGGTCGTCGTACGGACGGGCGGCTCCGCGATGGCCTGGCGCCGCCGGTTCGCGCACGAGCTGGCCTCGACTCCCGTGAACGACCCGAAAGTTCTCGCGGCGGCCTGCGTCGTCTCGCTGCTCGGCGTGTGGCTGATCGCCCTCGCCCTCTCACCGGGACGCCGCGGACTGCTGCCGATGCGCCGTGAATTCGCGGGTGTACGGGCCGGGTTGGAGCGTACGGCCGCCGCGCTGGTGCTGCGCGACCGCGCCATGCAGGTCTCCGGTGTGCAGTCCGTACGGGTCGCGGTGGGCCGGCGCAAGGTACGGGCGCGTGCGCAGGCGCACTTCCGCGATCTGCACGACGTACGCGGAGACCTCGACTCCGCCCTCGGCGACGGCATCCGCCAGCTCGGCCTGGCACGGCAGCCCGGTCTCTCCGTCCACGTGCAGCGTCCGAAGAAGCGGTGAGCGTGATGGACAGAGCCCTGCGGTACGTCAACCGGATCCTGCTGGCGGTGGCGGGAGTCCTGCTGCTTGCGCTCGGACTCGCCGTGCTCGCCGGGGGGTTCGACCTCGCGCGGCGCATGGGCTTCGACTTCCCCGTGGGCTGGCCGTGGGCACGGCCCGAGGACGTGCTGCTCTCCGCCGCGGACCGCACCCGGTGGCGTACGGAGAGCTGGTGGTGGCCGGCCGTGCTCGGCGGGCTCGCCCTGCTGGTGATCCTGCTGCTGTGGTGGCTGCTCGTACAGCTCCGCCGGCGCCGCCTCGGCGAGGTCCTGGTCAAAACCGGCGACGGCGAGGGCGCGTTGCTGCGCGGCAGGGCGCTGTCGAAGGTGCTGGAGGCGGAGGCGGAGTCCCTGCCCGGGGTGGGCAAGGCGGCGGTACGGCTGGCGGGACGGCGGACCGAGCCGCGTGCCGCGCTGGAGCTGCTGCTCGAACCGCACGCCGAACCGGGCCCGGTGGTCGGCCGCGTCGCGGGCGAGGCGCTGGAGAACGCGCGGACGTCCGCGTCGCTGGAGGAGCTGCCGGCCGAGGTGCGGCTACGGGCCGTCAGACACCGCCCGGAGCGGGTGCTCTGACGGAGCGTTCCGTGCCGGGCGCGCGGTCGTCGGAACCGGCGCCCGCGTCAGGGGCTTCAGGGGCCGCCTCGCCCCGGCGGCCGGTTCTCAGAAGCCGCGCCGTGCGCCGCCGTCCACGGGCAGCATGATCCCGGTGAGATACGACGCCGCCGGTGAGAGCACGAAGGCGGCCGTCCGCCCGAACTCCTCCGGCGTGCCGTAGCGGCGCAGCGGAATGCCGGACTCGTTGCGCTCGCGCGCCGCGTCGCCGTCGCCCGAGAGCGAGTCCAGGTATTGCAGCCGCTCGGTGTCGATCCGGCCCGGCAGCAGGCCCAGTACGCGGATGCCCAGCGGACCCGCCTCGTTCGCCAGGGTCTTGGCGAATCCGGCAAGACCCGGCCGCAGCCCGTTGGAGAGGGTGAGCCCCGCGATCGGCTCGTGCACGGAACCGGAGAGCACGAACGCGATGACGCCGCCCTCGCCCAGCTCGCCCGCGGCCGTACGGGCCAGCCGTACCGCCCCGAGGAAGACCGTCTCGAAGGCCGACTGCCACTGCTCGTCGGAGAGGGAGTCGGCCGGTACGCCGGCGGGCGGACCGCCGACGCTGATCAGTACGCCGTCGAAGCGCCCGAAGCGGCTCTTGGCCGTCTCGATGAGGCGCGCGGCCGTCTCCGGCGCGGCGTTGTCGGCGCCGACCCCGACGGCCGAGCCCGCGCCGAGCTGCGCGGCGGCCTCGGTCGCGGCCTCGTCGGTGCGGCCGGTGACGACCACCTTGGCGCCGTCGGCGACGAGCGCCTCGGCCGCCGCGAAGCCCAGTCCGCGGGTGGCACCGGTGATGACGTAGACGCGGTCNGGTGGCTCCGGTGATGACGTAGACGCGGTCCTTCAGCCCGAGATCCATGGCTCACAGTGTGCGCCACCGTGCGGGGCGGTGTGCAGGCAGGGGGCGGTCGGCGGTGAGCGGGGTCAGTCCGCGGGGCCCGCCGCGGGAGCGGGGGAGGGGGCCTTCTCACCGGCGGCTTCGGCGGGACCGCCGTCGGGGCCGGGTGAACTGCCGTCCGTGCCACGGGTGTTGAGCGCCTCGCCGCCCGCGTCACCGGCACGGCCCGCGTCACGGGCACCGGCACCGCCCGTGCCCGTACCGTCCGGGTCGTCAGCGCCGCCCGTGCCGCCCGTACCGTTCGCGCCGCCGTCCTCCCGCGCCGTACGGTCCTGCCGTTCGCGGCGTACGAGCACCACCCAGCCGACCGGCACCGCCGCCGCGAAGAGCCACCACTGCACGGCGTACGCCATGTGCGGGCCGATGCTGTCGTGGTCGGGCTCCGGGATGCGCTCCGGCTGCGCACCGTGCGGCTTCGGCGAGACCCCCGTGAGCTGGAGATGGCCGCGCAGCACCGGCCGCTTCAGGGCCTTGGCCTGCTGGCGGCTGTCGATCAGCATCACCTGGCGCGGCGGCAGCCCCGGCTTGTCCTTGATGCCGCTGGCCTCGCTCGTCTCGTCGGCCATGATCCGCCCGGTGACGGTCACGTCACCGCGCGGTGGCGGGGGCACGTCGGGGAAGCGGGTCAGGTCGCCGTTCGCCTCGATCCAGCCGCGGTTGACCAGGACGGCGCTGCCGTCGCCCTGGACGAGCGGGGTGACGACGAAGTAGCCGATGGACTTCTCGTCGGCGCCCGTGCGCTGGCGCACCACGACCTCGTGCGCGGTGTCGAAGCGGCCCTTCGCCCGCACCGTACGGAACTGGTCGTCCTCCGCCGGTCCGTGGCGCGTGGAGCTGAGCCTGCCGAAGGGCACCGGGTCCGCCGCGAGGCTGGAGGCGACCAGCTCGTTGTGCGCGACCCTCGACTCGTGTCGGTGAAGCTGCCAGAAGCCCAGCTCGATCATCGCGGGGATGAGAGCGAGGCCGAGGAGGGTGAGGATCACCCACTGCCTGGACAACAGGAACCGGTACACGTCTGACGACGCTACCTTCCGCCGCTCACCGCTCCGCTGCGGGGGCCACGCACCGCAGCAGTTGCTGGAAGGCGGCCTCGTCCAGCACGGGCGTCCCGTACGCCTGCGCCTTGACGACCTTCGAGGTCAGCGAGCCCGGGTCGTTGGTGACCAGGAGGCTGGTCAGACGTGAGACCTGCGAGGAGACGTGCAGCCCGGCCTCCGTCGCCCGGTCCTCCAGCAGTTCGCGGTCGACGGAGGTGTCGCCCGAGATCGCGACTCGCATGCCTTGTATGAGACGGCCGCCCGGTTCGTAGCGCCCGGGGTTGGGATACGGGCACGGCGGGAGCTTGCGCGAGCGGCGCCAGGCGAAGCCGTACGGACGGGAGGCCGCCGGACCCCGGCCGTACCGTCCGCCGGAGCGCGCCCCCGGCACACCGGAACCGCGGCTGCCGGATCCGCCCCCGTACGCGTCCGCGCCCGCCCCGTCCGGGCCCTCCGCCCACTCCGCCAGGGGTCGGCAGGCGTGCAGCGGAAGCCGCACCTCCTGCTGTGCCGCGAGATGGAGGCTGGGCCGGAAGGCCTCGGCCAGCACCCGTGCGTCGTCCAGGGCGTGGTGCGCGCGGCGCTGCGAGACGCCGTAGTGCGCGGCGAGGGACTCCAGCTTGTGGTTGGGGAGCGGCAGCGAGAGCCGCTTGGCGAGGGCGATCGTGCACAGCCGCTGCCGTACGGGCGGGGTGCGCCGGGCGCGCGCGTACTCCCGGGCGATCATCGACCAGTCGAAGATCGCGTTGTGCGCGACGAGGACGCGGCCGTCCAGCCGCGCGCCCAGCTCGTCGGCGATCTCCGTGAACAGGGGTGCGTCGACGAGGTCTTCGCTCGTCAGACCGTGGATCCAGGTGGGGCCGGGATCGCGCTGCGGGTTGACCGTCGAATACCAGTGGTCCTGCACCTCGCCGCGGGCGTCCAGGCGGTAGACGGCGGCGGAGACGATGCGGTCGTCGCGGGCCAGGCCCGTGGTCTCGACGTCCACCACGGCATAGCCCTCCGGATACTCCTCGGGCCACAGGCGCCGGGATCCGGAGCCGGCGGCCGGCGACTGAGCGGGGAGACGGGCCGCCGCCGGCCGCTCGCCCCCGTCCGTGAGGTCTCCGTCCGTGAACGCCCCGGGCTCGCTGTCCCCGTCCCCGGGCTCGCCCGGGAGTGCCGTGTGGTCTTCGAGCATGGTCACAGAGACTACGGGTCGGCACTGACACTCACGGCGCCGCCCGTCGCCCGGACGTGCGGCCGAGCCCTCGTCAACCTCCGTACGGGCGAACGGGGTTGGGGCCCGTAGCGGCGGTGCGGCGGCGTCTGCACGGGCCAGGCGGAGGCTCGACGGAGGCGCGGCGGCGGCCTGGCGGAGGGGAAGATTCCGCTGTGGGCTGACGGCCACTCATTTTTTACTTGTCGGTAACAACCTCTGGCGGGGCGGGACTCCGGCCCTTACCTTGCTGACATGCCGTCTCACTTGCCCGACGTCGTCGTGTGGTCGATACCCGCCTTCGTTCTGCTCACGGTCATCGAGATCGTGAGCTACCGCCTCCATCCGGACGAGGACTCCGCCGGATACGAGACCAAGGACGCAGCCACGAGCATCGGCATGGGGCTCGGCAGCCTCGTCTTCGACGCTCTGTGGAAGATTCCGATCGTCGCGATCTACGCGGGGGTCTACGAACTGACGCCGCTGCGCGTGCCGGTGGTGTGGTGGACGCTGCCGCTGATGCTGCTCGCGCAGGACTTCTTCTACTACTGGTCGCACCGCGGGCACCACGTCATCCGCATCCTGTGGGCCTGCCATGTGGTGCACCACTCCAGCCGGAAGTTCAACTTCACCACCGCGCTGCGCCAGCCCTGGACGAGCTGGACGGTCTGGCCCTTCTACGTGCCGCTGATCGCGCTCGGCGTGCATCCGGCCGCTCTCGCCTTCTGCTCCTCGGCGAACCTCGTCTACCAGTTCTGGATCCACACCGAGCGGATCGGCAAGCTGCCGCGTCCCGTCGAGTTCGTCTTCAACACGCCCTCGCACCACCGCGTCCACCACGCCTCCCAAGGCGGCTATCTGGACCGGAACTTCGGCGGCATCCTGATCGTGTGGGACCGGCTCTTCGGGTCGTTCACACCCGAGACCGAGCCCTGCGTCTACGGCCTCACCAAGAACATCGCGACGTACAACCCGCTGCGTGTGGCCACGCACGAGTACGCCGCCATCGGACGCGATCTGCGGGCGGCACGGAGCTGGAACGAGCGTGCGGGGAAGGTCTTCAGGGGACCGGGCTGGGCTCCCGAGGAGCAGGCCGCCGGGAGCGGCGAGCCCCCGGCGCGTGCCGCCGACGCGTAGGACGGTGGACGCGGCGGTGGACGCGTAAGCCCCCGGACATGCGAGAGGGCCGGGCCACCCGAGCAGCCCGGCCCCTCACCGGCGGATGTGCCGGCGCCGGCCGCCGCGTCCCGACCGTCAGGTCAACGGACGCCGCCGGCGCCGGAGTTCACCCGGCGAACGGCACGCTCACTTCTTCACGGCGGCGAGGGCGTCGACGATGCCGTGGCCGTAGAAGCTGTTGTTGCCCTTGAGGCCCGTGCACTCGGCCTCGTACGTGCCCTCGCCGTCAGGGTCGTACGAGTCGGGGCACGAGACGCTCTTCGCCTGCGCCTTCAGCCGCCACGCGATCTCCTTGGGCGTGGACTCGGGGTGCTTGCTCTTGACGAGCGCCGCGACACCGGCGACCTGCGGTCCGGCCATCGACGTGCCCTGGAGGTAGGCGTAGTCGCCGTCGGGCATGGTCGAGAGCACGCCGCCGTCCTTGGCCGGCTCGGCCGGCGTCTGGTAGCGGCGGTCGCCGCCGGGAGCGGCCAGATCGATCTGGTCCAGGCCGTAGTTGGAGAAGTACGACTTCCCGTCCTCGGCTCCGGTGGAGGAGACCGAGGTCACCCCGGGCAGCATGCTCGGGACGTCCGGGCACTCCGCCGGGTCGACGGTGCGCTCGACGGGCTTGGTGTCGTTCGGGCTGGTGTCGTCCTTGATCTCGGTGGCGGCCAGGTCGTGCGAGGAGTTGCCGGCCGAGGAGACGTGGGTGACGCCCTTGTCCGTCGCGTATTTCACGGCACGGCCCACAGCGTCCGCGATGGCCTTCTGGTCGGCGTCATCGGGGCAGTTGTAGAGCCAAGGGTCCGTGTAATAGCTGTTGTTGGTGACGTCGACGCCGTGGTCGGCGGCGAAGACCATCGCGCAGACGACGGCCTCGCTGTAGAAGAGCGAGGTCTCCTTCTCGGACACCTTCAGCGAGGCGACCTTCACGCCCGGCGCGACGCCGGCGACGCCGACGCCGTTGCGCGGGGCGGCGATGATGCCCGCCACGTGCGTGCCGTGGTAGTCGTTCGCCGGGTCGAAGGGACGCCAGGCGCCCTTCTTCGTGACGGCCTTGCCGCCGACACAGCTCGCGGACTGGTCGGCCGCGAAGTTGGCCTTCAGGTCAGGGTGTGTGTCGTCGACGCCGGTGTCGATCACGCCGACGGTGACGTCCCTGCTGCCCTGATCGATCTTGCTGGCCTTGTCGGCCTTGATGGCGCGCTTGTCCCACTGGAGGGACTCCAGCGGCTCCTTGCCCTCGGCCTCGGCCTTCGCCCTCGCCTGCGCACCCGTGGCGGACTTCGGGACCTCGACGTACTTCGGCTTGCCCACATCGGTGGTGGCGGCCGACTCGAGCGGGGCCGTACGGGTCGCGCCCGCCGTCTCCACGCCCTTCACGGAACGCATCGTGGCGCCGAACTTCGCGTTCGACGAGTGCGCCACGATGACGCCTATCTTCTCGTAGGCGGCGACGACCTTGCCGTCCGCCTTCGAGATCTCCTTCTTCACACGTCCCACCGTGCCGGGGTCGGCCTTGGTGTTGACGACGTAGCTCAGTTTTTCGCCGTCCTTCTTCGCGGAGGCGGTTGCGTCCTGTCCGCTCGCTACGGCGGCTCCCGCCAGCCCCAGTGAAGCAGTCAGAACCAGTCCCAGCGGCATCGCGAGTCTTCGCCACCGTCTGGAGGGCTGAGAATCCATGGGATCTCCATGTTGTCCGAAGTTGACCACAGAGATGGGAACTTAGCGTCGATCGGTGCTGCTCAGCAACGGATCCGGGAGATGGCCCGGGTTTGTCTTCGATAACGCTTCCGTGACCCGGAGACGACCCCCTGTTGCTGTGCCCTTGTGAAGATCTACGATGCGCCGCACTTGCACTGCTGGCATCAACACCCCGACCTGCTCTTTTCTTCACCGCTCACTCACATCGACTGGAGTCAACGTGGACTCAGCACCCGAGAACGAGAGGTCCGCGCCACCGGGCGGCACGGACTACCAACAGGTGCAGCAGAGCGCGGAGTTCGGAGAGCTGCGGAGCACTTTCCGGTCATTCGCGTTTCCCCTCACCGTGGGCTTCATCGCCTGGTACCTGCTGTACGTGCTGCTCTCGAACTACGCCGGCGGATTCATGGCGACCAAAGTCGCCGGCAACATCAACGTCGCCTTCGTCCTGGGGCTCGCCCAGTTCCTGACCACCTTCCTCATCGCCTGGTGGTACTCCCGTCACGCCGCGGCCAAGCTCGACCCCAAGGGCGAGGCCATCAAGAACCGTCTGGACGGTGAAGCATGAGCCTCACGCACTCGCTCACCCCGGCGGCACAGGTGCAACTCGCAGCCGAGGGTGCAAGTCAGCACCGCACTCTGATCGTCACACTCTTCACCGTCTTCGTCCTGCTGACGCTGGGCATCACGGTGTGGGCGGGCCGCAGGACCAAGGACGCCACCGACTTCTACGCCGGCGGCCGTCAGTTCAGCGGACTCCAGAACGGTCTGGCGATCTCCGGCGACTACATGTCGGCGGCCTCGTTCCTCGGCATCGCGGGCGCGATCGCGCTGTCCGGGTACGACGGCTTCCTCTACTCCATCGGGTTCCTGGTGGCCTGGCTGGTCGCCCTGGTGCTCGTCGCGGAGCCGCTGCGCAACTCCGGCCGCTACACGATGGGCGACGTCCTCGCGTTCCGGATGCGGCAGCGTCCCGTCCGTACGGCGGCGGGCGTCTCCACGATCATCGTCTCGATCTTCTATCTGCTGGCGCAGATGGTGGGCGCGGGCGCCCTGGTCGCCCTGCTGCTGGGCATCACCGGCGACGCGGGCAAGAACCTCATCGTGGTACTCGTCGGCGTCGTCATGGTGCTGTACGTGACGATCGGCGGCATGAAGGGCACCACGTGGGTGCAGATGATCAAGGCCGTGCTGCTCATCGGCGGCACGCTCATCATCACCGTCCTGGTGCTGCACAAGTTCAACTACAACGTCTCCAGCCTCCTCGGCGCCGCCGCGGAGAACAGCGGGAAGGGCGCCTCGTTCCTCGAACCGGGCCTGAAGTACGGGGTGTCGGCCACCTCGAAGATCGACTTCATCTCGCTGGGGCTCGCGTTGGTGCTCGGCACCGCGGGACTGCCGCACATCCTGATCCGCTTCTACACCGTCCCGACGGCCAAGGCCGCCCGTAAGTCGGTGAACTGGGCGATCGGCATCATCGGCGTCTTCTACCTGATGACCATCGCGCTGGGCTTCGGCGCGGCGGCGCTGCTCTCCCAGAAGACGATCACGGGCTCGGACCCCGCGGGCAACACCGCGGCGCCCCTGCTCGCCCAGGAGATCGGCGGCGGCGCCGACTCGACGGGCGGCGCGGTCCTGCTCGCGATGATCTCGGCGGTGGCCTTCGCGACGATCCTCGCGGTGGTCGCCGGCCTCACGCTCGCCTCCTCGTCGTCGTTCGCGCACGACCTGTACGCGAACGTGATCCGCAAGGGCAAGGCGACCGAGAAGGAGGAGGTCAGCGCGGCACGGATCTCCTCGGTGATCATCGGCGCCGTGGCGATCGGCCTCGGCATCTTCGCCGGCGGGCTGAACGTGGCGGGGCTCGTCGCCCTCGCGTTCGCGGTGGCCGCCTCGGCGAACCTGCCGACGATCCTCTACAGCCTGTTCTGGAAGCGCTTCACGACGCAGGGCGCGCTGTGGTCGATCTACGGCGGACTCGTCTCGTCGGTGGTCCTGGTGCTCTTCTCGCCCGTGGTCACCGGCGAGCCGACGTCGATGTTCCCCGACGCCGACATCGCCTTCTTCCCGCTCTCCAACCCGGGTCTGATCTCGATCCCGCTCGGCTTCCTGCTGGGCTGGCTCGGGTCGGTGCTCTCCAAGGAGGAGAGCGCGGTCGAGAAGCACGCGGAGCTGGAGGTGCGCTCGCTCACGGGCCACGGAGCGCTCTGAGCGACGGCCTGGAGGGGACGCCGCCGGCTTCAACGATCTGTTGAATGTCGGCGGCGTCCCGTACGCTGCCAGAACGGCACAACCGTGGGAGGGCCGCCGGAATGCTGCTGGACACATACGGCCGAGTCGCCACCGACTTGCGTGTTTCGCTGACCGATCGATGCAACCTCCGCTGCACCTACTGCATGCCGGAGGAGGGTCTCCAGTGGCTGGCGAAGCCGGAGCTGCTCACCGACGACGAGATCGTCCGCCTCGTGGACATCGCCGTGAACGAACTCGGCGTGGAGGACGTCAGATTCACCGGCGGCGAGCCGCTGCTCCGCCCCGGCCTCACCGGCATCGTCCAGCGCTGCGCCGAACTGCCGCGGCGCCCGAAACTCTCCCTGACGACGAACGGCATCGGTCTGGAACGTACGGCGGCCGCGCTGCGCGACGCCGGCCTGGACCGGGTCAACGTCTCGCTGGACACGCTCGATCCGGAGGTCTTCCAGCGCATGACGCGCCGCAAGCGGCACGCCGACGTGCTGCGCGGCCTGGCCGCGGCGCACGAGGCGGGGTTGGCCCCCGTGAAGGTCAACTCCGTTCTGATGCCCGGCCTCAACGACGGTGAGGCCCCCGCGCTCCTCGCCTGGGCCGTGGAGCACGACTACGAGCTGCGCTTCATCGAGCAGATGCCGCTCGACCCCCAACACGGCTGGCAGCGCGAGGGGATGATCACCGCCGCGGACATCCTGGAGTCGCTGCGCGGCCGCTTCACCCTCACCCCCGAAGGCGACGAGGAGCGCGGCTCCGCGCCCGCCGAACGCTGGGTCGTGGACGGCGGACCGCACCGCGTCGGCGTCATCGCCTCGGTCACCCGCCCCTTCTGCCGCGCGTGCGACCGTACGCGGCTGACGGCCGACGGACAGGTGCGCACCTGTCTGTTCGCGACCGAGGAGTCCGATCTGCGCGGTGCGCTGCGCGCGGGCGCCGACGACGCGGAGATCGCCGCGCGTTGGCGGACGGCGATGTGGGGCAAGAAGGCGGGCGCCGGTATCGACGACCCGTCCTTCGTGCAGCCGTCGCGTCCGATGTCGGCCATCGGCGGCTGAGCGGCCGGGCCTGGACGGAGCGGGAGGGGGCGGCTCGGGCGCTCGCGCCCCGGTGGGGCCGGGCCTCAGCCCTTCTCCTGCCGTCCTTCCTGTTCCTGCCATTCCGTGAGGCGTACGACGTCCTTGAGGAAGCCCCGCATGTCCAGGAACGACGAGAGATGCTCCCGGTGTTCGTCGCACGCGAGCCAGGTCTTGCGGCGCTCGGGCGTGTGCACCTTCGGGTTGTTCCAGGCCACCACCCACACGGCAGCCGCACGGCAGCCCTTGGCGGAGCAGATCGGACTCTCGGGACCCTCGCCCGCTCCCGACGGGCCGGACGGACCCGGCGGCGGGAAGGGCGAGGAGAAAGACGAAGAAGACACGGCCCCTATCCAACACCCGGGGCCGGAAGACAAGCGACGCCGGGCAGCCACGGGGGGAGCCGCCCGGCGTCGGTCTGTCGCTCCGACGGGGGATGCGGAGCGCCTATGAAGTATGGCACGGAGACCCCTGCGAGGTGCAGCGGAACAACATGATTGATCTGAGCTTTTCTTGAGCTTTTACGCCTGCGTTGGTCTCAGCGCCGCCCGGCGCTCGCTCAACTGCGGTCTCCGTAGGGCCTGTCGGCGCTCTCCCCGCGCCCTTCCGGTACGGCGTCGGACGCGGTGAGCGCGGGCCGCGCGGTCGTGTCCACGAAGGCCGACGGCAGCGAACTCGGCCTCTCCCGGCCCGCGTTGGCGACCACCACGGCCACGTACGGCAGCAGTGCGCCGACGACCAGCGTCACGACCGCCAGCGGCCGCTCCACGTTCCACAGCAGGACGGTCAGCAGCACCGAGGCCGTGCGGATCAGCATCGAGATCACGTACCGGCGCTGTCTGCCGCGCACGTCGTCGGCGAGCGACTGACGGGCTCCGGTGATCCGGAAGACCTCGCTTCCGCTCTGCTTCCGCATCACTCCCACCACCTCACCCGGTCCGGTCGCCCGGCCCGTCCGCATGGCCCGCAGCCCTCTTCACGGTACGCCGCCGCTCGAACGGGTTCGAGACCGGGGGAAGAGGCGGTCGGGGCCGTGTGGTCTGCGCCGCAGCCCGTACGGACCACTCCGCAATGCGGCGTAGCCCCCGTGGCGCCACGCTGGCGGAGCACGGGCCGTACGGCGCGGGGGAGCGCGGCCACGGCGGACAGGGCCGGGCGGCCCGGTCTACGGAGGTGCCATGAACTGGTTGTGGGCGATCATCGTCGGGCTGGTGCTGGGCGTCCTCGCGCGGGCGATCCTCCCGGGCAGGCAGGCCATCCCGCTCTGGCTGACGGTGATCTTCGGCCTGCTGGGCGGCGTCCTGGGCAACGCGGTCGCCACCTGGGCGGGCGTCGGCACGACGCGGGGCTTCGACTGGATCCGGCACGGGCTCCAACTGGGCGGCGCCGTACTGGTGGTGGCGCTCGGGTCGCCGCTGTGGGCGCGTATCAGGGGGAGGAGCAGGGGGCGCGGAGAGCGGCAGCGGCAGCGGATGTGAGGAGCGCGGTCCTCCGCGTCTCCGGTCCGTACGGTCTCCCGTACTGCCCGGACCGGGATGTCCGGCCGCCCGGCCCCGGCCGCCCGACTCCGGCCGTCCGGGCCCGAGTTGCCCGACTCCGGCCGTCCGGGCCCGAGTTGCCCGCCCGGACGGCCCGCGGCTCACAGCCCGTCGATCTGCGCGATCTTCCGTCCCGCCTTCAGATACACCGTGCCGCTCACACCGGCCTCGGCCAGCTTCTCCGGCACCACCTCGGCCAGCGGACGCAGCGCGTCCGCCTCCGGCAGCACGATGGTGTGCTGCTCGCCGCCCGCCTCCGCCTCGACGACGAGCCGCAGCCCGTTCTGCTTGGCGATGCGGCGCGCGGCCGAGGCGCTCGGGGTGAACTCCAGCGTGCGCGTGAGGATCGCGGCGATGCCCTCGCCGCCCGCCGCACCGGCGTCCACATGGGGCAGGGTGTCCACGTCCGCGAAGGTCTTCCTCGAGAACTGCGCCGTGAAGTGCGCCCGCGCCGCCTTCGCGGCCTCCGCGCCGTGCAGCGCCATGACGACGTCCCCCGCGAGGACCTTCTTCAGATCCATCGGGTGCAGCGTCTTCGCGTCGATGCGGGCGACGGCCTCGTCGATCTCCGCGTCCGTCCACTCCGTCCAGGCACGCAGATACGGCACCATCAGCCGGTCCGGGATCGACATGATCTTGCCGTAGACGTCCTCGGGACCGGTGGTCAGACTGACGTAGTTGTCCTTGGACTTGGACATCTTGGCGCCCGAGCCGTCGGTGCCCTCGATGAGCGGCATCGTCGCGACCATCTGCGGGCGCTGGCCGTGCAGTTCCATCAGCCGGCGGCCCATCTGCATGTTCAGGAGCTGGTCGATGCCGCCCAGTTCGATGTCGCAGTCCAGCTCCACCGAGTCCAGCGCCATCGCCACCGGGTAGATCAGCTCGGACATCGTCAGACCCGAACCCTGCGCGAGCCGGTTGCGGAAGTCCTCGCGCTGAAGAAGCGCGGACGCGGGCACCTGCGCGAGCAGGGTGATGAGCTGGGCGAAGCCGATCTCGCCGAGCCAGTCGTTGTTGTGGCGGAAGCTGACGTTCTCGAAGTCGAAGAACGGCCGCACCTGGTCCTGGTATCCGGAGAGGTTCTTCTCGATGTCCTCGTCGGTCAGCGCGGGCCGCTCCGCCGTACGCCCCGACGGGTCGCCGATCTTCGCGGTGAAGTCGCCGATGATCAGGGTGACATCGTGCCCCATGCGCTGGAACCGGCTGAGGACGATGATCGGCACCGCGTGACCGAGGTGCACGTCGGCGGCGGTCGGATCGATGCCGAGTTTCACGTGCAGCGCCTCGCCCTGCGAGCGCTTCTCGCCGATGGCCTCGGCGAGCTTGTCCACGGACGGCAGCACCTCCACCGCGCGGGCGCCGATCAACTCGGCCTGCTCCTGCGGCGAGAGGTCGCTCAGATCCAGATAGCGCCGCGATCCCGTCTCCGCGAGCAGCCGCTCGACGGTGGTGTCGGAGGAGAGGTCCTGTGCCAGCAGCTTGCCGGCTCGCTGTACGGAGTCGCCGAGGCGTGTCACGTTCTGTCCTGGAGATAGGAAGGTGCGGTCGCAGCAGAGTCTATTCCGCTCCGCGCAGGGCCCCGCGCCCTGTCGACGCGGGGCCCCGCGCAGCCCGTACGACTGTGGGGACCCGACAGCGGGCCGGGCCGCCCCCTGTCATGCCCCGAGTCCCTGAACCGGCGGCCGCGCATATAGCTTGCGTAAGGACAGACACACACAGACACCGGCCGCCTCCTCCTCACGGACGCGGCAGCGCCCCGAACCCAGAAAGGGTGGTCCCACTTTGAGCCGCTCCGTACTCGTCACGGGAGGCAACCGCGGCATCGGCCTCGCCATCGCGCGGGCGTTCGCCGCCGCCGGGGACGCCGTCGCCGTCACTTACCGTACGGGCGAACCTCCCCAGGAGCTCACGGACCTCGGCTGCCTCGCCGTCCGGTGCGACATCACCGATCCCGAACAGGTGGAGAGGGCCTACAAGGAAGTCGAGGAGAAGCAGGGCCCGGTGGAGGTGCTCGTCGCCAACGCCGGTGTCACCCGCGACCAGTTGCTGCTGCGGATGTCCGAGGAGGACTTCGCCGCGGTGCTGGAGACGAACCTCACCGGCACCTTCCGCGTCGTCAAGCGCGCCAGCAAGCGGATGCTGCGCGCGCACAAGGGACGCATCGTGCTGATCTCCTCCGTGGTGGGGCTGATGGGCTCGGCGGGACAGGCCAACTACGCGGCGTCCAAGGCCGGTCTGGTCGGCTTCGCCCGCTCCCTCGCCCGTGAGCTGGGCTCCCGTAACATCACCTGCAACGTGATCGCACCGGGCTTCGTCGACACCGACATGACGCAGGCCCTCAGCGACGAGCAGCGCGCGACCATCGTCGAGCAGGTGCCGCTGGGCCGCTACGCCCAGCCGGAGGAGGTCGCCGCCTCCGTCCGTTTCCTCGCCTCCGACGAGGCGGCGTACATCACCGGAGCCGTCGTTCCCGTCGACGGCGGATTGGGCATGGGGCACTGACAATGAGCGGAATCCTCGCAGGCAAGCGCATCCTCGTCACGGGCGTGCTGACCGAGGGGTCGATCGCCTTCCACGCGGCCAAGGTCGCGCAGGAGGAGGGCGCGCAGGTCGTGCTCACCGGCTTCGGCCGCATGACGCTGGTGCAGCGGATCGCCAAGCGCCTCCCGAAGGAGGCACCGGTGATCGAGCTGGACGTCACGAACCAGGAGCACCTGGACACCCTCGCCGAGCGGATCGGCGAGCACGCCGACGGACTCGACGGCATCGTCCACTCCATCGCCTTCGGCCCGCAGGGCGCGTTCGACTTCCTCGGGGCGAGCTGGGAGGACGTGAGCACGGCCGTGCACGTCTCGGCGTACTCCCTCAAGTCCCTGACGACGGCCTGTCTTCCGCTGATGCCGCGCGGCGGCTCGGTCGTGGGCCTGACCTTCGACGCGCAGATCGCATGGCCGAAGTACGACTGGATGGGCGTGGCCAAGGCCGCCCTGGAGTCGACCAGCCGCTATCTGGCCCGCGACCTGGGCGCGCGGAACGTACGCTGCAACCTCGTCTCGGCCGGTCCCATCAAGTCGATGGCCGCCAAGTCGATTCCGGGCTTCGAGGAGCTGGCGGACGTGTGGAACCACCGGGCACCGATCGGCTGGGACCTGGCCGACCCGGAGCCGGCAGGACGCGGAGTCGTCGGTCTGCTCTCGGACTTCTTCCCGAAGACGACGGGCGAGATCGTCCACGTCGACGGCGGCGTGCACATGATGGGCGCCTGAGCGACGCGAACACCGACGGGCGCCGCCGGTACGTGCACGGGTCCTGAACCCGTACGTACGCGGCGGCGCCCGTCTGCGTGCCGCTTCGCCGACTCCCGTACGCGGGCCCGCACTTGCCCCTTCAGGGCGGACGCTGCGGGAACGGCGGACGTGCCCGCGATGTCCTCATCGGTCGCCCTCAACAGCCCTGGCGCCGGGGGCGGTTCAGGACCGCGCGGCCGAACCCGCCGCGCCCCGGGGGCCCTTGGCTCCTGACGCGCCGCCCGTACGTCCCGGGCGCCCGCGCCCCGTACGCCCCGGCCCGTCCGTACCCGCGTCCTCCGTGCCGCACCGCCACTCCTGCGTATGGGAGGCGGCCTCCCGCGCCGCGGCCTCCTCGTCGCCCGCGTGGATCGCCTCGATCAGCCGCGCATGGTCCATGTGCGCCTCGGCGCGCAGCTCTTCGCCGATGTCGAGCCGCAGGAAGTCGCGCATCACCTCGCCGAGATCGGCGTAGAGCGCCGCCAGTACGTCGTTGTGCGACGCGGCGACGACGCCGAGATGCAGCGAGGCGTCCGCCTCCACGAAGCGCTCCGCGTCGCCCGAGTCCCACGCCGCCTCCCGCCTGGCGAGCAGCGCGTCGAGCTGCGCGAGATCCTGCTTCGTGCGGCGCTGCGCCGCCAGCCGCGCGCCCGAGGTCTCCAACGCGGCCCGCATCTCGGCCACATGAAGCGGATCGGCGTCCGCGAACCGCCGCTGCATGACCCCCGCCAGCTCGCTCGTCGCGGCGACGTACGTCCCTGAGCCCTGCCGGATGTCGAGCAGCCCGTTGTGCGCGAGCGCGCGCACCGCCTCGCGGACGGTGTTCCGCGCCACCCCCAGCTCCTCCACCAGCTCCGGTTCCGTGGGGATGCGGGTGCCCACCGGCCACTCTCCCGAGGCGATCTGTGTGCGCAGCGCCGCGATCACCTGGTCGGCGAGGGCGGAGCGCTGCGGTGAGGACAGGGTCATCTGAAACTCCCAGGGGCGCGGCGGGTCATGGCCGGCCCGTTCGTCACGGCGGGTTCTCCGGTGCGGAGGGACGCGTTAGATTCTATTCATCCCATGATTCTATGATGGGGCACATGGCCATGACGGAAGACCGCCTGAAGCACAACCGCTCACACGCCGACGAGGGCCCCGCCGGGTCCGCCGAGGCCGACCGCTCCGCACACCGGTCGGCGAACGAGACGACGAACGAGTCCGCGTGCGCGGAGTCCGAGGAGTCCGTGAACTCCGCGAAGTCCGGGGCGCCCGGCGCCCGTTCCTCGCGCGATGCCGCCTGCGGCGGTGGGCCCGGGACCGCCGGCGTGTCCGCCGACGCGGACTCCCCGTCCCGCTCGTACGCCCCGGCCGCCTCCCGCTGGGCCGTACGTCTCGTCGCGGTGGGCCTCGTCCTCGCGGCGCTCAACCTCCGTCCCGCCATCTCCGCGCTCGGCCCGCTGCTGAAGGAGGTCCGCGCCGACCTCGGCATGAGCGGCGCCGTCGCGGGACTGCTGACGTCCGTACCGGCCCTGTGCTTCGCCGTGTTCGGCAGTCTCGCGCCCCGCCTCGCACGGCGCCGCGGCCCGGCACCCGTGGTCCTGGCCGGCATGGTGACGATCACCGTCGGCCTGGTGCTGCGTCCGCTGGCCGGCGGTACCGGCGCCTTCCTCGCCGCGAGCGCGCTCGCCCTCGCGGGCATCGCCGTCAGCAACGTGCTCATGCCCGTCGTCGTCAAGCGCTGGTTCCCCTCCCGCGTCGGCACGATGACCGGCCTGTACTCGATGGGCCTGGCGCTGGGCACCGCGGGCGCCGCCGCCGTCACCGTGCCCATGACCGGTGCGCTGGGCGGCAGTTGGCGTGCCGGGCTCGGCGCCTGGGCGCTGCTCGGGGTGCTGGCGATACTGCCGTGGGCGTTCGTGCTCAAGGACCCGGGCAGCCGCCGTGCGGAGACCCCGCCGCCCGTCCGCGGCGGCAGCGGTACGGCCTCGTCCGCGCCCGCGGCACCGGGCGAGGACGGCCGCATCCGGATCGGCGCCTCGCCCACCGCCTGGGCGCTCGGCGTCTTCTTCGGACTCCAGGCCTCCGCCGCGTACATCATCATGGGCTGGCTGCCGCAGATCTTCCGGGACGCCGGCGTCTCCGCCTCGTCCGCCGGGCTGATGCTCGCCGTGACGATGGGCATGGGCGTACCGCTGGCGTTCGTCGTCCCGCGCCTCGCGACGCGCATGCGTCATCAGGGTCCGCTCGTCGCGGCCCTCGGAGTGTGCGGCATCACCGGTTACGCGGGGCTCTGGCTGGCTCCCGCCGAGGGCGCGTGGCTGTGGGCGCTGCTGCTCGGGGTCGCCAACTGCGCGTTCCCCGTTGCCCTGACGATGATCAGCCTCCGCTCCCGCTCCAGCGCCGGCGTGGTCAAGCTTTCCGCCTTCGCGCAGAGCACGGGCTATCTGCTCTCCATCCCCGGCCCCCTCCTCGTCGGCGCCCTGCGCGACGCCACCGGCGGCTGGCACGCACCGCTGCTGCTGATGGCGGCGCTGCTGCTCGCGCAGACGTTCACGGGCGTACTGGCCGGACGGGACCGCGTGATCGAGGACGGGCGGTAGGTGCGAGACTGACGGACATGCCACTGCTTGAACCCGATCCGCAGAACGGGCAGAAGAAGCTGCTGATGATCGTCGCCCTGATCTTCGGCATCATGATCCTCATCGGGATCATCGCCACCGTCGCGGCACCCTGAACCCCCGGCCCGAGGCGCGCTTATCTCTCCGCCAAAGGCGCGCTGACCTCGCTCGTTCACGACGGGGGTGGTGCCTGCCCCACCACCCCTAGGGGGGCTGAGTCAGGGGGAAGTGGGTGGGTCACCGGATGGGCCGCGGACGTGCGCCTCCGTAGCGTCGGATCAGACGCCGACGACGTACGGAACAGGGAGGCGAGTCCATGACCAGGGCCCGATTCCGCAGCCGCCGCCAGGGATCTCCGGGGCCGGCCGCACGACAGCACGCCCCGCCCCCGGCCGCGTACGGTACGCGGCTGCCGTGGTGGGCCGCGGCACTTCCCGTACTGGCCTTCGCGCTGCTGCTGACCCTGCTGCTCGGCGGCACCGAGGCGAGCGCCGCACAGCAGCGCGCGGAGGGCGCCGGGGGAGAGGTCGTCGCCGTCGTACTGGAACGAGTGGCACAGGCACTGCTGGGCTGACGAACGGGAGACGTCAGCCCCGCACCGGTCCGTACACCGTCAACACCCTCCGCCCCGCACCGCGTTTCGTGCGAAGCTGGAGAACATGAGCGTCGATGTGCCCCGCAGTATCGTCCTTGTCCGGCACGCCAAGGCCGACTGGCCCGATGTGGCAGACCACGAACGCCCTCTCGCGGACCGCGGCCGCAAGGACGCCCCGGCGATCGGTGAGTGGCTCGCCGCCCACGGCATCGCCCCCGGACTGACCCTCTGCTCGACCGCCGTCCGCACCCGTGAGACGTGGAGACTGGCCGCTCACCACCTGCCGCAGCGCCCCAAGACCGTGTACGAGGAGCGGCTGTACGAGGCCTCTCCGGGCGAGATCATCGCCGTACTCAACGACGTCTCGGAGGACGTCACGGATCTGCTCGTCATCGGCCACAACCCCGGTATCCAGGGGGTCGCGGAGGTGCTGACCGCCGACTCCGACGGTGACGCCCTGGAGCGCATGACGCGCAACGGCTTCCCCACCTCCACCGTCGCCGTGCTGCGCTTCGACGGTTCGTGGAAGTCCGTCGAGCCCGGCGTCGCGACGCTCACCGACTACTGGGAGCCGCACGAGCCGCCGGAGTGACCGCACGTCGGGGCGCGGTACGCCGCGTGCGCCCGACGGCCTCTGCTACGTGGTGACCCCTGGCCGTACGGGCCGGGGGTCACCGGCGTCTCCGGTACGTACGTGACACGGCGAATCCTCGTCTGCGGCAGGGCAGTTGACCGGACCGGGCCCGTGCGGCGATCGGCCAGGGCCGTCCGTCCCCGCCGTCAGTCCTCGTCGTCCTCGCCGTCGCAGTCGGCGGCCTCGACCTCTTCGCGCGTCACCCCGAGCAGATACAGGACGGTGTCCAGGAAGGGCACGTTGACGGCGGTGTGCGCGGCCTCCCGTACCACCGGCTTGGCGTTGAACGCGACGCCGAGACCTGCTGCGTTGAGCATCCCGAGGTCGTTGGCGCCGTCGCCGATCGCGACGGTCTGCGCCAGCGGTACGCCCGCCTCCGAGGCGAAGCGGCGCAGCAGCCGCGCCTTGCCCTCGCGGTCCACGATGTCGCCGGTGACGCGGCCGGTGAGCTTGCCGTCCACGACCTCCAGGGTGTTGGCGGCGGCGAAGTCGAGGCCCAGCTCGTCCCGGAGCGCGTCGGTGATCTGTGTGAACCCGCCCGAGACGACGCCCACTTGGTACCCGAGGCGCTTCAGCGTCCGTACGAGGGTGCGCGCGCCGGGCGTGAGCCGTACGTCCTTGCGCACCTTGTCCACGACCGAGACGTCCAGGCCCTTCAGCAGCGCGACCCGCGCGTGCAGGGACTGCGCGAAGTCCAGCTCGCCGCTCATCGCGCGGGCGGTGACCTCGGCGACCTCGTCCTCGCACTGTGCGTGCGCCGCGAAGAGTTCGATCACCTCGTCCTGGATGAGCGTCGAGTCGACGTCCATCACGACCAGCCGCTGCGCGCGGCGCTGGAGCCCGGAGGCGACGACCGCGATGTCGACGCCGTGCTTGGCGGCCTCCAGCGCAAGAGCCGTGCGCAGCATGGGCGTCTCCGCGCCGGAGACGTCGAACTCCACTGCCGTGACGGGGTACTTGGCGAGCCGGAAGATGCGGTCGATGTTGCCGCCGGTGGCTGTGATGCTCGCGGCGATCGTGGCCGTCGAACCGGCGGTGAGCGGCTGCCCGAGCACCGTGACGTGCGAACGCCCGGTGCCACGCGGCTGGTTGTCGCCCGTACCCGAGATGATCTCGGCCTGGAGTCCCATCGACTCGGCCCAGCCGTGCACGGTGGCCCGCAGTTCGCCCTCGCTCGCGGTGGTGTGCGCGGCGGCGGCTCCGGGGCCCGCGCCCGGGGCGGTGACCAGGGCGCACAGCGTGATGCGGCCACGGGTCACGAGCTGTTCGATGTCGACGACTTCGACGGCGAACGCGGCGAGGGTCTCGAACAGTCCGGCCGTGATGCCGGGCCGGTCCCTTCCGAAGATCTTCACCAGGACGGTGGGGGTGTCGGCGTACGAAGGCGGGGTGGCCGGCGATGAGGTCATGGTGCTGTCAACGGTATCGCTGCGGGGCGCGGTACACCCCCCGGGGGCTCCCGGTTCCCGGCAAGCTCTCCGCCGAACTGCCGGACGGGACGGGCCGGGCGTGAGGGGTCCGCCGACCGCGCCGAGCGGGGCGTTCCCCCGTACCGCGAGCGGCTGTCTCGGACCTGTCACGGCTGACGTGGGGTTGTGACATGGGGCGACTTCCTGTCCGGGCCCCGGGCCTGAAATAGTTCCTCACGATGTTCGCCATCCCTAGGCTCCCCGCGCAGGGAGTCACTCGGGGGACAACTTTGTGGGGCATGGAGTGCCGGAACTCGTACTGGAATTGAACGGACAAACCTGGTCTCTCGACCCGTCGAGACCGTATCGCGTGGGGCGCGATCCGCAGGGGGACGTGGTCATCGACGACGCCAGGGTCTCCTGGCGGCACGCCGTCGTGCGATGGGGCGGTCACACCTGGGTCATCGAGGACCAGGGCAGCACCAACGGCACGTACGTGAAAGGGCAGCGCATCCAGCAGGTTGAGCTACGCCCGGGCATGAGCGTGCACTTGGGGAACGCCACCGACGGCCCGCGGCTCGACCTCTCGGGCGGCGGCGCGGCACAGGCGCCCGTCGCCGGGGTGACCGGCGGGCAGCAGGCCGCCGTACCCGGGGCGCAGCAGGCCGGGGGAGCGCAGCCACAGCCGGCGCAGGCCGCGGCGGGCCCGGCACAGGCCCAGGGCTGGCAGCAGCAGCCGCAGCCTCAACAACAGCCGCAGCCGCAACAACAGCCACAGCACCCCGGCTGGCAGCAGCCTCAACAGCAGCCGCACCAGCCGCAGCAGCAACCTCAGCAACAGCCGCAGCCGCAGCAGCACACGGGCGTCCCGTCGCAGCAGCAGGGCTACGGCTACCCGCAGCAGAGCGGCCAGGCGGCCCTCCAGTCCATGGGCCCCGGCCCGCAGCGGGGCGGCGGAATACCGGCGCAGGGAGCACAGGGCGGCGGTGCACCGGGCAGTGCGCCGGCCGGAACTCCCGGCGGTTCACCGGGCGGCGACCGCAGCCCGACCACCTTCCACCAGCTCGCCGTGGGCCGCGTCATGCGTATCGGCCGTGCCCTGGAGAACGAACTGGTCGTCTCGGACCTCCAGGTCTCCCGCCACCACGCGGAGTTCCACGCCTCGCCCGACGGGCGCTACGAGATCCACGACCTCGGCTCGCACAACGGCACGTACGTCAACGGCCAGCCGCTGCCCAAGTCCGGCTCCGCGGTGATCACTCCGCAGGACACCGTGGGCGTCGGCCACTCCGCCTTCCGCCTCGTCGGCGACCGGCTGGAGGAGTTCGTCGACACCGGCGAGGTCTCCTTCTCGGCACGCCACCTCACGGTGAAGGTCGACGGCGGGAAGGTCATCCTCAACAACGTCACCTTCGGCGTCCCGGAGAAGTCGCTCATCGGCGTCATCGGCCCGTCCGGCTCGGGCAAGTCGACGCTGCTGCGCGCGCTCACCGGCTACCGCCCGGCCGACGTCGGCGAGGTCCTCTACGACAACCGGAACCTCTACCAGCACTTCGCCGAACTGCGGCAGCGCATCGGCCTCGTCCCGCAGGACGACATCCTCCACAAGGAGCTGCGGGTCCGCACCGCCCTGCGCTACGCGGCCCGGCTGCGCTTCCCCGGCGACGTCGCCGAGGCCGAGCGCAACGCCCGCGTGGAGGAGGTGCTCGCCGAACTCAAGCTGGACATCCACGCCGACAAGAAGGTCACCTCCCTCTCCGGTGGCCAGCGCAAGCGCGTCTCCGTCGCCCTGGAGCTGCTGACGAAGCCGTCGCTGATCTTCCTGGACGAGCCGACCTCCGGCCTCGACCCGGGCATGGACCGCGACGTCATGCAGCTCCTGCGCGGCCTCGCCGACGACGGCCGCACGGTCCTCGTCGTCACCCACTCCGTGGCCGAACTCGGCCTGTGCGACAAGCTGTTGGTGATGGCGCCCGGCGGCGGCGTCGCCTACTTCGGCCCGCCCGCGGAGGCGCTGAACTTCTTCGGCTACGGCACCTGGGCCGACGTCTTCTCGGCCTTCGAGAACTACCGCGACTACGACTGGATGGGCCGCTGGCACGGCTCGCAGCACTACCAGATGTACGCGGCCGACCTCGACTCCGTCGGCCCGCAGCAGGCTCAGCAGGTCCAGGCGCCGCCCGCCCGTACGCAGAAGCCGCAGAGCTGGGGCTCGCAGTTCTGGACGCTGGTACGCCGCTACACCTCCGTCATCGCCTCCGACAAGGGCTTCCTCGCGCTGACGGTGATCCTGCCCCTCGTCCTCGGCGGGGTGAGCACCCTGATCCCGAGCGACTACGGCCTGGGCTACGGGCCGTTGAAGAACGGCAGAACGAACCGCGACGCCAGCACGATCATGCTCATCCTCGCCGTCGGCATGTGCTTCTCGGGCGCGGCCAACTCCGTACGGGAGCTGATCAAGGAGCGGGTCATCTACGAGCGCGAACGGGCCACCGGCCTCTCGCGGTCGGCGTATCTGATGTCCAAGGTGCTCGTGCTCGGCCTCGTCACCGCCCTCCAGGGCGTGATCATCTCCGCCATCGGCTTCGTACCGCGCGAACTGCCGGCGGAGGGCGTCATCGCCGAGAACCAGCCGGCGGTGGAGATGGCGGCCGCCGTGATCGTCCTCGGCTTCACGTCGATGATGTTCGGCCTGATCATCTCCTCGCTGGTCAAGACGGCGGAGAAGACGATGCCGCTGCTGGTGATGTTCGCCATCGTCCAAGTCGTCTTCACCGGCGTGCTGTTCCAGCTCTTCGACACCCTCGGCGTGGGCCAGCTCTCGTGGCTGATGCCCTCGCGCTGGGCCGTGGCCGCGATGGGCGCGACCGCCGACATGAACACGCTGCTGCCGTGGGAGAAGGGCAACCCGGACCCGCTGTGGGAGCACACCGCGGGCACGTACGTCCTGGACATGACGGTGCTGCTCGGCCTCGGCGTGGCCCTGGTCTTCGTCGTGGCCCGGCTGCTGCGCCGCCACGAGCCGGAGGTCATGCGCAAGTAGCCGCCGGGCGGCGAGGACCGCCCCGGCGCCCGCACGACGGCGGCGGCACCCGCGAGGGATGCCGCCGCCTCGTGCTGTCTTACGCGGGCTGTGACGCCCGGTCCAACTCCCGCCGGATCAGTACCAGTTGTTGGACTGCCAGAAGGACCACGCGCCGCACGGGCTGCCGTACCGGTCCTTCATGTAGTTCAGCCCCCACTTGACCTGCGTGGCCGCGCTGTTGCGCCAGTCCGGCCCGGCCGAGGACATCTTGGACCCGGGCAGCGCCTGCACCAGTCCGTACGCTCCGCTGGGGTTCTGCGCGTGCACGTCCCAGCCGCTCTCCCGCTCGACGATCTGCGAGAAGCACTGGAACTGGGACTCGTCCCCGATGATCTGGCGCGCGATCTGCTGCGGCGACCCCGACGGCGCCGACGTGGCGGCCTTGCTGCGCTCCGTCGAGCGGCTCGCCGCCTGCTTGCGCTCCCGCTCCCGCTCCGCTTGCTTCACGGCCTCCTCGTGCCGCGCCTTCGCCCGCGCCTCGGCCTTCTTGCGCGCCTCCGCCTTGGCGTCGGCACGCGCGCGGCCGTCGGCCGCGGAGGTCTGGGCGTCGATGCCCGCCTTCTGCTCGGCCGGGCCGTCCGCGGCGGTCTGCAGTGCGACGGGCTTGGCAGCCATCTCCGATCCGGCAGTCACGCTCCCGCTGCTCTTCTGACCTGGTACGACGGTGAACGCGAAAGCGGTGACACCGACGGCTGCGACACCGGTGGCCGCAGAGATCTTGTGCAGACGGGACAGCCTGCCGTGGCGTTCGGGATTGGGAACGCTCATGGGAGGAAACCTCTTCCAGTTCGCGGACCGCAGCGGCGGTGGCCGCTACGGCGGCAGACATTCTCGGCTGCCGTCAGTCACCGGGCAAAAATCACCATTACTAACTTTGATAGTGGATTCGGAGCAGAGCGGATGTCTTGACGTGCCAGCGCTGCACGTCCGGTCAGTGGGCCACGTCTACTAAGCAGCTTCGTAAGTGATCTGGGTCCTATGCGGCGACTCACACCGCACACCGGATACACTTACGCAGTGTGTAGAAGGGATAAACGCAGGGTCACACCGCTGGTCCCTGGTCCTAGGTCCTGAGACCCCCGCAACCACCCCGCCCCGGGCCCGATCCACGGGGCCTCTCCCGCGAGTACGTTTGACGCATGCTCCGCAGCTCAGGGCTCGGCGCCGTCAGCGCCGCGATCCTCTCGATGAACCGTCAGCTCGAAGTGCGCGACGTCCTGCAGACGATCGTCGCCTCGGCCCGCGAGCTGCTGGACGCGGAGTACGCCGCCCTGGGCGTCCCCGACGACCACGGCGGCTTCGCCCAGTTCGTGGTGGACGGCGTCTCCGACCAGCAGTGGAAGGCCATCGGCCCGCTGCCCCGGCAGCACGGCGTCCTCGCCGCGATGCTCCACGAGGCCAAACCGCAGCGGCTCGCGGACGTACGGAAGGACCCGCGGTTCGAGGGCTGGCCGCGCGCCCATCCGGAGCTCGCGGACTTCCTCGGGATGCCCATCGCGGACGGCGAGGAGGTGCTGGGCGCGCTCTTCCTCGCCAACAAGAAGTGCGGCCCGCCGACCGAGCGGAGCGCGCAGGGGGAGCGGCCCGTACGGCCGCCGGAGGAAGTCCCCGTACGCGGCTGCGCGTTCACCGAGGAGGACGAGCGGCTGCTGCGCCTTCTGGCCCAGCACGCGGCCATCGCCCTCACCAACGCCCGCCTCTACGAGCGCAGCCGCGAGCTGACGATCGCCGGCGAGCGCGCCCGTATCGGCCACGAGCTGCACGACGCCGTCGCACAGAAGCTCTTCTCGCTCCGCCTCACCGCCCAGGCCGCCACCGCGTTGATCGACCGCGACCCCGAGCGCGCCAAGGACGAGCTGCACGAGATCGGCCGGCTCGCCGCCGAGGCGTCGGAGGAGCTGCGCGCCGCCGTCGTCGAGCTGCGTCCGGCGGCGCTCGACGAGGACGGCCTCGTCGCCACGCTGCGCACCCAGACCCAGGTGCTCGACCGCGCGCACTCCGCGAAGGTCACCTTCGCCGGCGAGGGAGCGCCGCGCGCGCTGCCCGCCGCGCAGGAGGAGGCGCTGCTGCGCGTCGCACAGGAGGCCCTGCACAACGCTCTGCGGCACGCCGGTGCTTCACGGGTCGCCGTCACCCTCGTCCACGGCGGCGCGGGCGGAGGCGGCACGCTGCTGCGCGTCAGCGACGACGGCCGCGGCTTCGATCCGCGCGCCGTACGCAAGGCCGGACGCCATCTGGGCCTGGTCTCGATGCGGGACAGGGCGAGCGGCGTCGGCGGCACCCTGACCGTCGAGTCCGAGCCGGGCAAGGGAGCCGTGATCGAGCTGGAGGTGCCCGGTGGCTGACCCGATCCGTGTGCTGATCGTCGACGACCACCAGGTCGTACGGCGCGGACTGCGCACGTTCCTGGAGGTCCAGGACGACATCGAGGTCGTCGGCGAGGCCGCGGACGGTGCCGAAGGAGTCGCCCGCGCCGAGGAGTTGCGGCCCGACATCGTCCTCATGGACGTCAAGATGCCCGGCACGGACGGCATCGAGGCGCTGCGGGAGCTGCGGCGGCTGGAGAACGCGGCACGGGTCCTCGTCGTCACCAGCTTCACGGAGCAGCGCACGGTCGTGCCCGCCCTGCGCGCCGGTGCCGCCGGCTACGTCTACAAGGACGTCGACCCCGACGCCCTCGCCGGAGCCATCCGTTCCATACACGCGGGCCACGTCCTTCTCCAGCCGGAGGT
Organism: Streptomyces nanshensis; assembly: GCF_001751255.1. Taxonomy (GTDB): domain Bacteria; phylum Actinomycetota; class Actinomycetes; order Streptomycetales; family Streptomycetaceae; genus Streptomyces; species Streptomyces nanshensis_A. The sequence goes on from NZ_LJGW01000162.1 coordinate 28,666, forward strand.
CGCCGGGGCGCTGCTCTCGGACGAGGCGGGCGGAGGCGCCGGCTCCGGACGCGGGTCCGTCCTCACCGAACGCGAGGGCGAGGTGCTGGAGTTGATCGCCGACGGACGCTCCAACCGGGAGATCGCCAGGACCCTGGTGCTCTCCGAGAAGACGGTGAAGACCCATGTGTCGAACATCCTGATGAAGCTCGACCTCGCCGACCGTACGCAAGCGGCCCTGTGGGCCGTACGGCACGGAATGACCAACTGACGCGGCTACGGGTCCGGTTGGCGGCCCGTTCGGCGGCCGGGCCGCCTCACAGCCCCCTGCGCTCCAGCTCCTCCGCATAGGCGTTGTACGCCGCGACCTGCGCCCGCCTCGCCGTACGCTCCACCGGCCGCAGCGCCTCCGCACGCGCCGCGATCTGCGAGGCGCTCACCGCACCGCCGTGCTCCCGGCCGTCGCCCCAGCCGCCGCCGTCCTCGCCGCTCTCGTCCCCGTACGCGATCGCGACGAGCGCCCGCACCCGCTGCGCCAGCTCCAGCACCCGCACCGCACGCGGCGGATAGCCCGGCGCCAGCAGCCGCCGTCCCGCCTCCATGCGCGCCCGGTACGCCTCCAGCGCCGCGTCCGCCACCGGTCCCGAACCGGCCACGTCCAGCTTCGTGAGGACATCGGTGGCCTCCCGCATCGCCTCGGCCAGTTCGCGTTCCGCCTCGCCCAGCGACGGCACGTCCGCCGGCGGTCCCTCCCGTACGGGCAGGCAGTGCCACAGGACCTCCGCGTGCACGTCGCCCGCCGGGCCCACCTCGTACACCTCGGGCACCAGACCCGTGCCCGTGCCCGTCGCGATCACGGCCTCACCGGCCTCCAGGGCACGGGAGTTGAACTCCGGCGGCCCGCTCAGCCCCAGCGGATGCCCCGGTACGGGCAGTGCGACCCGCAGCCCCTGCGCACCCAGCGACCGCAGCCGCCCCAGCGCCAGTGTCAGACCGACGGGTTCCGCTTCCTCTCCGGCGTACGGACCGGACGATGTGGGAAGCCCCACCACGCGGTGCGAGGCGTCCTCCCCGACGATGTGCTGTGCGGCGTCGTCGGGCGGCGCCAGCGCGGCGAGCAGAGCGTTTCCCCAGGCGGCCAGGCGTCCCGAACGCGGTTCATCGAGCATGTGCCCAGCCTAGGGAACGCACCCTCGAACGCGTGGCGTAGGTTTGGCCGGGGACTCTGCTCACAAGGCACGGGTAACGGCGACTGCATTGGGAGACAACGCGCTCATGAGCGAAGTACTGGAGCTGGTGGACGTATCAGTGGTCCGCGATGGCCACGCTCTGCTGGACGATGTCTCCTGGTCGGTCAAAGAGGGCGAACGGTGGGTCATTCTCGGTCCCAACGGCGCCGGCAAGACCACGTTGCTCAACCTCGCCTCCAGCTACCTCTTCCCCAGCACGGGCCAGGCCACCGTCCTCGGCGACAGACTCGGCGCCGTCGACGTCTTCGAACTCCGCCCCCGCATCGGCATCGCCGGCATCGCCATGGCGGACAAGCTGCCCCGCTCCCAGACCGTGCTGCGCACGGTGCTCACCGCCGCGTACGGCATGACGGCGCACTGGCAGGAGGAGTACGAGGAGATGGACGAGGAGCGCGCACGCGCCTTCCTCGACCGGCTCGGCATGACCGACTACCTGGACCGCACGTTCGGCACCCTCTCCGAGGGCGAACGCAAGCGCACCCTCATCGCCCGCGCCATGATGACCGACCCCGAACTGCTGCTGCTGGACGAGCCGGCGGCCGGTCTGGACCTCGGCGGCCGCGAGGACCTGGTGCGCCGGCTGGGCCGCCTCGCGCGCGACCCGTACGCACCGTCCATGATCATGGTCACGCACCATGTCGAGGAGATCGCCCCGGGGTTCACACATGTGCTGATGATCCGTCAGGGGCAGGTGCTCGCTGCCGGACCGCTGGAGACGGAGCTGACCTCGCGCAACCTCTCGCGCTGCTTCGGGCTGCCGCTCGTGGTGGAGAAGCGGGGCGATCGCTGGACGGCTCAGGGTCTGCCCCTCGGCTGATCGCGCGCCTACCATGGACGCGTGGATGCATGGATCTGGTGGCTGATCGCCGCCGTGGGGCTGGGAATTCCGCTCGTCCTCACCGCGATGCCCGAGTTCGGGATGCTCGCCGTGGGCGGTGTCGCCGGTGCCGTGACGGCCGCGCTCGGCGGCGGCATGGTGGCCCAGGTCATCGTCTTCGCCGTCGTCTCTTCGGCGCTCATCGCCGTCGTACAGCCGATCGCCCGGCGCTCCCGGCAGCAGCACCCGAAGCTCAGCAGCGGCGTCGACGCACTGACGGGCCGCCAGGCCATGGTGCTGGAGCGGGTGGACGGGCAGGGCGGCCGGATAAAGCTCGCGGGCGAGGTCTGGTCGGCACGGGCGCTGGACTCGCAGGCGGCGTACGAGCCGGGCTCCCAGGTGGATGTGGTGGAGATCGACGGCGCGACCGCGGTCGTGATGGGATGATCAGGCAGCGGCCGGGCCTAACAACCGCGAGTACACGGCGACTTGCGGTGGGACGATTGTCATCGGCCGACGACGTCATAGCAGTGACACACAGGCAGGGGGGCGGATGGACGCCATCATCATTGTCCTGATCATCCTGGTGGTGCTGGTCTTCATCGCACTCATCAAGACGATCCAGGTCATTCCGCAGGCGAGCGCCGCCATCGTCGAGCGCTTCGGCCGCTACACCCGCACCCTCAACGCGGGTCTGAACATCGTGGTGCCGTTCATCGACACCGTCCGCAACCGGGTCGACCTCCGCGAACAGGTCGTCCCGTTCCCCCCGCAGCCCGTGATCACCCAGGACAACCTGGTGGTCAACATCGACACCGTCATCTATTACCAGGTGACGGACGCCCGCGCCGCCACGTACGAAGTCGCCAGCTACATCCAGGCGATCGAGCAGCTCACCGTGACCACGCTGCGGAACATCATCGGCGGCATGGACCTGGAGCGGACCCTCACCTCCCGCGAGGAGATCAACGCGGCGCTGCGCGGCGTGCTCGACGAGGCCACCGGAAAGTGGGGCATCCGCGTCAACCGCGTGGAGCTGAAGGCCATCGAGCCGCCGACGTCCATCCAGGACTCGATGGAGAAGCAGATGCGCGCCGACCGCGACAAGCGCGCGGCGATCCTCCAGGCGGAAGGTGTACGGCAGTCGCAGATCCTCACCGCGGAGGGCGAGAAGCAGTCCTCGATCCTCCGGGCGGAAGGTGAGGCACGCTCCGCCGCCCTCCGCGCCGAAGGTGAGGCGCAGGCCATCCGTACGGTCTTCGAGTCCATCCACGCCGGCGACCCGGACCAGAAGCTGCTCTCGTACCAGTACCTCCAGATGCTGCCGAAGATCGCCGAGGGCGATGCCAACAAGCTCTGGATCGTGCCCAGCGAGATCGGCGACGCGCTCAAGGGTCTGGGCGGTGCCCTGGACGGCTTCAAGCCGGGCGGCGGCAACGGCGGTTCCGGCGGCGGGGGCGGAGGCGCGGCGGCCGGCATGGTCAAGCCCCCGCGCGAGAGCCCGAAGCTCGACTGACCCGACGACCCGACGACCCGTCGACCGGGCCCCGGACCCGAACCGGGACCCCGGATGACCACGTCATCAGCCCCTCCGGCATGATCGGTGCGTACGGCACTGATCTCGGAGGGGCTTCGCGTGACGATCTGGGAGGCGATCGCGGTCTGCGCCGCGGGCCTCGGTGCGGGCGCCATCAACACCGTCGTCGGCTCGGGCACGCTGCTGACGTTCCCGGTGCTGCTCGCGGTCGGCCTGCCGCCCGTCACGGCGAACGTCTCCAACGCGCTCGGACTCGTCCCCGGATCGGTCAGCGGCGCCATCGGCTACCGGCGCGAACTGCGCGGCCAGCGGCGGCGGGTGCTGCTGCTGAGCGGCGTGGCCCTCGTCGGCGGACTGGCCGGAGCGGTGCTGCTGGTGGCCCTGCCCAGCAGCGCCTTCGACATGATCGTCCCGGTGCTCATCGGCATCGCGCTGGTCCTGGTGATCGTGCAGCCGTGGCTGGCCCGCGTCGCCGGGCGCCGCCGCGAGAAGCACGGCCGTGCGGCACGTCCCGACGGCGGCGTACCGCTCTCGGCCGGGCTGCTCGCCGCCAGCGCCTACGGGGGCTACTTCGGCGCCGCCCAGGGCATCATCTACCTCGCCCTCATGGGGCTGTTCCTCGACGAGACGCTGCAACGCATCAACGCGGTGAAGAACGTCCTCGGCGCCCTCGTCAACGCGACCGCCGCCGTCTTCTTCCTCTTCGTCGCCGACTTCGACTGGCTCGCGGTCGTACTCATCGCGGCCGGCAGCGCGGTCGGCGGCCAGTTCGGCGCCTTCGTGGGACGCAGACTGTCGCCCACCGCGCTGCGGGCCATCGTCGTCGCCGTCGGAGCGGCGGCGATCGTTCACCAACTGCTGCACTGAGCACGCCTGTCGGCGTTCTCCCGCGCTGCCGGGTGCTCCCGTACGAGCCGGGGTGCGACACCCGCGGTCAGGCGCTCGCGGGCAGCGCGGGCGCGGAGACGGGGACGGGCCCGCCGGGCACCGCGAGCCACTCCGGCAGCCCCTCACCGTTCCGGAACCCCAGGGCGAGCAGCAGCGCGTCGGCCGGAGTCGGCGCGAACGGCTTGACCGACAGCGCCATTCCGGCCTGCGCGGGCGTCCGGTCCGCCTTGCGGTGGTTGTCCGCGGCACACGCCGCGACGGTGTTGAGCCAGGTGTCGCCGCCGCCCTGCGACCGCGGCACGATGTGGTCCACCGTGGTCGCCCGGCGCCCGCAGTACGCGCACCGGTGCCGGTCCCGTACGAGGACTCCGCGCCGCGACCACGGCGCCCGTTGTCGGAACGGCACGCGGACGTATCTGCGGAGCCTGATCACCTGCGGTACGGGGAGATCGACGTCGGCGGCCCGTACGCGGAGCCCCGGATGAGCGTGCTCGACGACGGCCTTGTCCTGCATGACCAGCACCACGGCCCGGCGGAGCGAGACAGTCGACAGCGGTTCGAACCCGGCATTCAGGATCAGCGTCTCGCGCATCCCCACCACCTCCCGTTTCGCTCCCGCCCCTGCGGCGGTGCGGTGGCTCCACTCTGCCGCCGTGGAAATCACCGGACAACGCAATTTCCGCCCGCCGCAAGGAGGTCGGCGACGGACGGAGAAACAGAAGAGCAAGAGGAAGAAGAGGAAGAGGAGAAACGGCAGGGTAAGAAGGGGAAACGGACCGCGACGGAAGGCCGCTACGGACGAGAGCCCCGCAATTCAGCGGTGGCGCCGGCTGTCACCCGGGAAAGAGACGCGAGCCACGACCCTGTACACGCACACCACCCGTACGTGTCCAACTGCCCGCGTCCAAAGGGCAGTCGGCGCGGTCGCCGGCCCCCGGCCAGGCTCCGGCGGATGGCAGACGCAGACACAGGCGCCCCGCCGCCCCCGCAGTGCGGTGCCGACTGCCCGGCACCACTGTGCGAGCGGGGAACGACGGGGCGCAAAGGAATTTCAGGCGGTCTCCTCGTGCAGCCCGATGAGCTGGGCCCGCCCGATCGTCTTGAAGCGCAGATTGAACCCGACGAAGGCCGGCGACCCGTCGGCGTCCGGCCCGAGCTTCTCGTCCTGTACGGCGTACACCGTGAAGACGTAGCGGTGCGGCCCGTCGCCGGGCGGCGGAGCGGCCCCGCCGAAGTCCCGCGTACCGAAGTCGTTCCGTACATGTACGGCGCCCTCCGGCAGCCCCTCCATCGACCCGGTCCCGGCTCCGGCCGGCAGCTCCGTGACGGAGACGGGGATGTCGAAGACGGACCAGTGCCAGAAGCCGCTGCCCGTCGGGGCGTCGGGGTCGAAGCACGTCACGGCGAAGCTCCGCGTCTCCGCGGGGAAGCCCTCCCAGCGCAGATGAGGGGAGATGTTCCCCTCCGCGTAGAGCTGCTCCGGACGCAGCCGTCCGCCCTCCGACACATCGTCGCTCACCACCTGGAACGAGGCGACGGGCGGATGGAAGTCGTGCGGGAGCGGCGGTCGCTTCTGGTCGGTCACGTCGATACCTCCTGATGGCGCGAATCGCTGCACCGGCCAGCCTAACGAGCCCTTCACGTGCTCTTTGCCACCATGGGACGGACGACGAGATCTCGAAGCGGTGGTGCGACGATGACCAGTCCCGTGGACCTCCCCGAACTGCCCGAACTGCCCGACGGCGGTCTACCGGGCCTCTTCGAAGGCACGGTGCCTCCCGGTGTCTACCGCTGTGAGTCCGTCGGCCCCGACGTCCTGATGCAGGCGGACGCCGCGAACTGGACCGGCGCCGTCATCGACCTCAGCGATGTCACCGACAAGGCCGAGTTCATGAACCGCTGCGCCACCGGCCTCGAACTCCCCGGCTGGTTCGGCCACAACTGGGACGCCCTCGCCGACTCCCTCACCGACCTCTCCTGGTGGGGGGAGACCGACGGTTATCTGCTGATGACGGCCGGCTGGCCCGCCTTCGAACTGGCGGACCCGACCTCCGCCGCCACCGCCGTGAACGTCTTCACGGCAGCGGTCGGCTACTGGGCCGTACGGGATGCCCCGCTCTCCGTCCTCCTCGGCTGACTTCCCCAGGACCGGTTCCATCTCGGCGGCCCCGCCCCTCGGACGGGGCCGCCGACGAACGGACGGCGCGGAACACCCCCGGCCTCACAGCCAGTTGCGGCGTCCCCCGACCTCCGTGAGCCACTGGTTGATGAAGGCCGTCCAGTCGGTCCGGTGGAAGTCGTTCAGATCCACCTGGAACGCCCGGTACGAGTCACTGCCCCCGGTGAACAGCCCCGGCGTCTTGTCCATCTCCATCACGACGTCCATCTGATGCCCGTCGGCGATGAACGACAGCTCGACCTGCGAGAGCCCCCGGTACTGCGCCGGCGCGATGAACTCGATCTCCTGGTAGAAGGGAAGCTGCTGCCGCGTCCCCCGGATCCGCCCCTTCTCCATGTCGGCCGACTTGAAGCGGAAGCCGAGCGTCCCGAACGAGTCGAGGATCGCCTGCTGGGCGGGGAGCGCATGGACGTTGACGGGGTCGATGTCCGTGGAGTCGATGGCCTGGGCGATGGCGAGCTCCGTCGAGACCCCGATGCTCATGCCCGTGAGCTGCTGCCCCATGAACATCGTGATCGGCGTCTCCCACGGCACCTCCAGCCGGAACGGCACCGTGTGCCGCGCACCCTCCTTCAGCGCCAGCTCACCGCCGAGCTTCTGCCGTCCGAACTCGATGTTCTGCTTCAGCTCGCCGTCGTTCGTCTCGACCTCGACCCTCGCCATGAGCCCGACGGACAGCCCCTGGATCTGCTGGTCCACGGCCCCGGCCTCGATGTGCACCTCTCCCTGTACGACACCGCCGGGCACCACGTTCGGCTCGTGAAGCACCGTGTCCACGGACGCACTCCCGACCCCCAAGCTCGCGAACAGCTTCTTGAAACCCATCTCTCCAGTCCCTCCCAGGCACTTGCTGTGCGTCTCTTCCGCTACAGGTACGCCCCGCGGCGCCCCACGGTTCCGGCCCACCGCCCGGAAGCCGGTCCGGCCTCCATTACCCTCGGTCGGCATGATCACCGGCGGAGACCGTACGCGATGGGACGACGACGGCCACACACCTCTGCACCGGTCCTTCTTCGACCGCCCCGTCCTCGAGGTCGCCCCGGAGCTGCTGGGTCGGTATCTGGTCCGCACGGCGCCCGACGGCCGGATCGTCCTGCGCATCACGGAGGTCGAGGCGTACGCGGGAGAGGCCGACCCCGGCTCCCACGCCTACCGGGGACGTACGCAGCGCAACGCCTCGATGTTCGGCCCACCCGGGCACGCGTACGTCTACTTCATCTACGGCATGTGGTTCAGCCTCAACCTGGTCTGCGGCCCCGAGGGCCACGCGAGCGGTGTGCTGCTGCGGGCAGGCGAGGTCCTCACGGGCCACGACACCGCACGGAAGCGACGCCCGAAGGCCCGCAAGGACACGGAACTGGCCAAGGGCCCGGCCCGCCTCGCGACCGCCCTCGACGTCGACCGCACCTTGAACGGCACCGACGTCTGCTCCACCGACGATCACGCCCCGCTGAGCATCCTCGCTGGTGAGGCCCACGACACCGAGCAGATCCGGAGCGGCCCGCGCACGGGCGTCGGGGGAGCGGGAGCGGTCCACCCCTGGCGCTACTGGATCGACGGCGACCCCACGGTGAGACCTTACCGGCCACACCAGCCACGGCGCCGTAGGGGGTCGCTTGACTCTGATGGACGGACGACCTAACGTTGACCGAGTCGCTGAAACGGAGAGGCGGTAGCCACGGCCTTCGGGCCGAGGAGACGCAGCCCCGGAAGTGACCAAACACTACTCTACGATTTCCCTGACGGGGTCACCTTTTGGTGCGCCCGAAAATCAGGCCCGAGACTCCGATTAGGAGCCTCCAAGGAAATCGGCTAAAGTAGTGGACACCGAGAGGGAAGCGCCCGGAGCGGCCTGTAGTGGGTTGTGATGGAAGCGTCCGTTCTTTGAGAACTCAACAGCGTGCCAAAAGTCAACGCCAGATATGTTGATGCCCCGTGGCCCTTTACCAGCTTTTGTTGGTGGGGGTGGGGTTTATTTCTTTGATTCACAGCG
>NZ_LJGW01000120.1:0-212 GCF_001751255.1 Streptomyces nanshensis
GGCCGCGGGGGCGGCCGGCGGCCCGACCGGTACGGCGGCCGACCGGCAGAAGGACCGGCAGACCGAGGAGAGCGGATCGGGCATCGCGGGCCCTCGGTTGGACTCGCTGGAGGAGAAACTCGCGGAGATCGAGAGGCAGTTCGGCTGACCCGGCTGACCGGCCGCCCGGGACGCCCGGTCCCCGTTCCCCCGTTCCCGTCCTCAGTCCTCCC
>NZ_LJGW01000120.1:324-4675 GCF_001751255.1 Streptomyces nanshensis
CTCCCGCTCGGACCAGGACCGGGCGAGCCGTTCGGCGAACGCGGGCTCGGCGCACAGCGGTTCGGCCAGGCCCGGACTGCACAGCAGCATCCGGTCGCCGGGCCGGGCGACGGCCGCGACGAAGCGGAAGGGCGAAGGCTCGGGACGCGCGGGCGGCGGCACCGGGGGCGCGCCCGCACCGGCGGGAGCGTTGGACGGCCCGGCGGGACCGCCGGACGGCGCCGTACCCGAGGGGGCGGCGGACGGTTCTCCGTGCGCCGGACGCCGCCCGAGCGTGCCCAACTGCACGGTCGCGTCCGGCTGTTGGGCCGCCTCGCGGTGGCGTACCGGGACGCTGAGCGCGGCGGGGTCGCCCAGCTCCGACGCGTCCAGTTCGTTCACGGCGGGGTCCGCGCCCGGCCCGCCGCCGGAGCCCGACGGGCCGTCCGATCCGGTGCGCGGGCTGTTCTCCAGGTCGCGCCACGCGCCGGAGCGCAGCCTGAAGACCCCGCCGGCACCGGCGCCGAAGAAGACGCGCGTACGGCAGCGGGGGTCGGCGGAGAGCAGCAGACAGCGCAGATCCGCCGTGTACTCCTCCGGCTGCATCCCCAACGCGGCGGCCTGCGCCCGGAGTTTGCCGTAACAGCGGTCGGTCAGCCGCTGAAGCCCGTACTTGAGATCGCCGCGCCGGTCGGCGCGTATGTCCTCGGCGAGGCGGACGTGGCTGCGCCCCACGGCGCCGCCGATGGAGTGGCAGATCTCGCGCGCCGCCCGGTGCCCGCCCGTCGCGGCCCGCCCTCCGGCGGCGACGGCCACCAGCAGCAGCGCGGACTCCCCCGAGCCGAAGCGCGCCGTCAGCAGCGCGTCACGGCGCAGCGCACCGCGGTGGCGGGCGGAGTCGCCGCGCAACGAGGCGGCGCGCAGGGTGAGTCCGCCGTAGTGGGCGCCGTCCAGCACGGTGTCCGGGACGAGTTCGGTCAGGGACGAGGGGTCGGCGGCGGGGAAGGTGGCCGGTTCGGCGTCGTACGTCGGGGGGCGCTCACCGACATGGCCGGGGCGCAGGGAGGAGCCGGAAGGGTCCGGGACGGTCGGTCCGGCGTCGGCGTTCTCCCGTGCGGGGCCCGTCAGTTGGGGCTCGGGGCGGTGCGGGCGCCGGGGACGTTCGGTGCGTCCGGTCGTGTCGTCGGCGTCGGGATCGGAGTCGGCGGTACGGGCGGTCTCACGGGCCGCCGTCGCGCCGGGGGTGCGCGGATCGGAGGGCGCGACGCCCTCCGCTGCGGGGTCCTCGTCGCGTACGGGGGACTCGTCGCGTACGGGGGACTCGTCGGGCACGGGGGACGCGTCCGCGTCCGGTTGGGAGACCTCCGCGTCGGCGGGCTCCGGGGACGGGGCCGACGGCGGCTGCGGAGCAGACTCCTCCGGCGCCGCTCCCCCGCCCTGTCCGTCGCGTCCGCGCTCGTCCCGTCCGTCCCGTCCTCCGGTACGTCCGCCCGCCGCCCTGCCGGGCGCCGTCGCGGGGCCCATGGTGCGCCGTACGGACGCGTACCGGTCGTCGAGGGTGTCCCCGGAGCGGCTGCTGCCCGTGTCGGGTGAGCCCGGGTCGTACAACTGCTGCCACCAGTCGTCCTGTTGGCGGGAATGCGGACCCCGCCGCCACCCCTGCTGCGTCATGCCCCTATTGTTGCCCCGCCCTCGGCCCGTGCATGACCGCTCGCCGCTCCGCTTCCCGGACGGGACGGGGCGGAGACAGAAACGGGGACGGCGGCCGTGTCCGTCCTCCGCCGTACGGCCGACGACGGACCTGGGCCGCGGACCTGTTCGGACCGGCGCCCGATGCGCCGCCGCCCGGCGCGTGTGAGTCTTCCGGCATGAGCGCCACGACCCGCGAACGCGAACTCGACGCAACCGAACGCGCCTATCTCGCCGGCCACCGGATCTGCCGGATGGCCACCGTCGACCCCTCGGGGCAGCCGCAGGTCAATCCCGTCGGCTACTTCCTCCAGGACGACGGCACGATCCTCTCCGGCGGCTTCGACCTCGGCCGTACCAAGCGCTGGCGCAATCTGCACGCCAATCCGCGGCTCTCGCTCGTCGTCGACGAGGTGGTCAGCCAGGACCCGTGGACGGTCCGCGGTGTGGAGATCCGCGGCGAGGCCGAACTGCTCGTCGGCCCGCACGACTTGGCCCCCGGGATGAGCGACGAGCTGATCCGCGTGCACCCGCGCTGGGTGCATAGCTGGGGCCTCGACGGGCTGTGAACGGCGGAATGTGAACGGTGGGCTGTGAACCACGGGATCTGAGCGGCGGGATGTCGAGCGGCCGGGCGTGAACCGGGCGGCGGGCCGGGCGAGTTCAGCGCCCGCCTTGGGACGCCAGCCGCCACAGATGGTGCAGGGCGTACGAGCGCCACGGCCGCCACCGCTCCGCCCGCCGCGTACCGCCGCTCCCCTCCCCCGTACCGTCGCCGGCGCCCGCGAGCTCCAGCCCGTGCCGTACGCCCGCGTCCCCGCCGAGGAAGACGTCCGGGTCGCCGAGCGCCCGCATCCGCACATAGCCCGCCGTCCAGGGGCCGACGCCGCGCAGTGCGCGCAGCGCCCGTTCCGCTTCGTCCCGGTCGGCCCCCGGGTCCAGGGCGACGGTGCCGTCGGCGACCGCCTCGGCGACGGTGCGCAGGGTGTCCCGGCGGGCGGCCGGCATGCCGAGTTCGCCGAGCGGCGCGGAGGCGAGCGCTCCGGCGTCGGGGAAGAGACGGGTGAGCGAACCGTCGGGCGAGGCAAGGGGTTTGCCGTACGCGGCGACCAGCCGCCCGGCGAGCGTACGGGCCCCCGCGACGGTGATCTGCTGTCCGAGGACGGCCCGTACGGCGAGTTCGAGCGGGTCGGGGGTACCGGGCGAGCGCAGGCCGGGCGCGGCCTCGACGAGGGGACGGAGGACGGCGTCGCCGCCGAGGCGTTCGGCGACGGCGTACGGATCCGCGTCCAGGTCGAAAAGGCGGCGCACGCGCTGCACGGCGGTCGTCAGATCGCGCAGATCGGTGAGGTGGAGGCGGCAGTCCAGCCATCCGCCGCCGGTGCGGCCGTTGCGACCGCCGGTGCCGGTGCCCGTGCGGGTGCGGGTGCCGGTGCCGCCCGGCCGTTCGTCGACCTCCGCGACGGCCGTGCCGTACGGGAGCCGCAGCGTCCGCCGGTAGGTACGGGCGCCGGGCACGCCCGTCACCTCCTCGACGCCGGGGATAGCGCGCCGCTCCAGGAAGCCGAAGACCTGGTCGTGTGCGTACGGACCGCGGTAGGCGAGGCGCAGCGGCACCCCCGCGGGCCCGGACGGGGCGTCGGACGGGAGACGGGACGGGAGACGGGAGGGGCCTGAACTGCGCGGCGTGCGCGGGCCGTTGCCGCCCCGGGACGCCGCCGCGCGCAGTGCGCTGGGCGTACGGGCGTAGATCTCGCGCATCGTGTCGTTGAACTGCCTTACGCTCGCGAAGCCCGCCGCGAACGCGATCTCCGTGACGGGCAGCGGCGTCGTCTGGAGCAGCACCCGCGCCGTGTGCGCACGCTGTGCCCGCGCCAACGCGACGGGCCCGGCGCCGAGTTCGGCCGTGAGCTGGCGCTGCACCTGCCGGGCGCTGTAGCCGAGGCGTACCGCGAGGCCCGCGACGCCCTCGCGGTCCACGACACCGTCGCCGATCATGCGCATCGCGCGCCCGACGACGTCCGCCCGCACGTCCCACTCCGCCGAGCCCGGTACGGCGTCCGGCCGGCAGCGGCGGCAGGCGCGGAAGCCCGCGCGCTGCGCCGCCGCGGCGGAGGGGTAGTAGCGGACGTTCTCCCGCTTCGGCGTGACCGCCGGACAGCTCGGGCGGCAGTAGATGCCGGTGGTGCGCACGCCGAGGAAGAACACGCCGTCGAACCGCGCGTCCCTGCTGCGTACCGCTTCGTACCTGCTCTCGTCGGTCGTCACGCCACCCAGTGTGCGTCCGCGTCCGGGCCTCCACTCGCGGGAATCGGACATGGTGCCCGCCCGCGGCCCGGCACTGCGGTTCACGGCCCGCTGCGGCCTCCGCCCGGCGTCCTCCGCGTCCGCCTCCGGTGCCGGAACGCGCGGATCCGCAGGACGAGCGCGATCAGCAGATACGGGACGGCCGCCAGCACGAAGAGCGTGCTGTGCTCCCAGATCCGCGAGCCGAGGCCGTACCCCGCACACAGCAGCACCCCGATCACCTCCGCGCCGAACCCGGAGAGGGAGGAGACCGTCGCGCGGGCACGGTCCGTGACGCGGTCCTGGAGCAGCGCGTCGCACGTGACCATCGCCCACTGGAAGACGCCGAACGCGACCGCGAGCAGCACCACTCCCGCCGGTCCGCTCACCGCGCCCG
>NZ_LJGW01000131.1 GCF_001751255.1 Streptomyces nanshensis
CGCACCCAGCGCCGCCGCGACCTCGCCGCGCTCGCCTGGCCGGAGGCCGCCGGTACGACGCCCGAGCAGCGCGAGGCCCTGGAGCTGGCCGTACGCCACGGTCTGCCCGCACACGAGGTCGCCGCCGTGCTGTCGGTGAGCGCCGAGACGGCGGGCGCGCTGCTCTCCCAGGCCGCCTGCGAGGTNNNCGCCTGCGAGGTGGAGCGCACCCGCGCCGCGCTCGCCGTCGTCAAGTCCGGTGGCTGCAGGGTGGTTTCGGGTCTCGAAGGGGAGGACCAGCTACTGCTCGGCCCGGCCTTCCGCAGCGAACTCGTCAAGCACGTCGACGAGTGCACGCACTGCCGCCGTGCCGCCGAGCGCGCCATGTCCGGCGTCGCCTGGCCGGGCACGGCCCCGGCGGGCACCTCCGTGCTCGCGGTGCTGGAGGCCCCGCGTCCGGCGGTGGAGGCGGCGGTGCTGGCGGTACGCCGCGCCCGCAGCCGGCACGTTCCGCGCTTCGACAAGACCGGCTTCCCCGTGGAGATCAAGGACCGGAGCGCACGCCGCGACAAGCTGCGCAGCAGGGCCGTGACGACCACCGTCGTGGCCACGGTCGTCGCCGCTCCCGTGCTCGCCCTGTGGGCCGCCTACCGGGGCGCGCCCCTGACCGGCGAGTCGGAGCGCTCCAGGGTCTCCGCGGGGCGCGACGACGAATCGGCCATGCGCGGGCAGCCGTTCGAGAACGCCGCGCAGGACGGCGCGAGCGCGCACCACGACCGCAAGAAGCACGGCAAGGACGCCGACTCCCGCCGTAAGCACGGGCGTTCGGGCCACGGGTCCGGCGACGAGGACGGCAAGGACGGCGCGGACCGTGCGAAGGCCGCGGGGCGGCTCTCCGTGGACGCCCGTCCCGTGGGCGGCGCGACCCTCATCCGGCTGACGGCGAGCGGCGGTTCGCCGGTGCGCTGGTCGCTGTCCGGCGGCGCTCCGTGGCTGGCTCTCAGCCGTACGAGCGGGGTGCTCGGTCCCGGCGAGAGCATGACCGTACGCGTCACCGTGCTTCGCAGCCGTGAGCCGTCGGGGCCCTGGTCGGCGCATCTGCGGGTCGCGCCGTCCGGTGCGGTCGTCACCATCGAGGGACGGGGCTCCGGTTCGACGTCGCCGACGCCGCCGCCCTCACACGATCCGACGACCCCGCCGCCGGACGATCCCAGCACGCCCCCGGCGGACGACGACCCGTCGACGCCGCCGTCGGACCCGCCGAGTTCCGGCGAGCCGACCTCGTCGCCGCGCTGACGTCCCGCCGCCCCCGTACACACGGCACCCCGCCGACGCCGCAGCAGCGTCGGCGGGGTGCCGTGTGTCAGAGGGCGCGGTGCCCCCAGGGGCAGCCCGGTCAGCCGTCCGCCGGCAGCGGCGGGTCGGCCGGATGCGGCGCCAGCAGCGGCAGGGGCGCGAAGTGCGGGCCCCCGGAGGCCTGTTCGGCCGTACGCATCCGCTGGTCGCACATGTCCGCGAGGATGCCGTAGCCCGCCTCGCCCATCAGCTCCGTCAACTCCGGCTTGTACGAGACGTACACGGGCTCTCCGGCACCGTGCGCCGACGGCGCCGACGTGCACCACCAGTGCAGATCGTGTCCGCCCGGGCCCCAACCCCGCCTGTCGTACTCGCCGATGGAGACGATCAGCACCTGCTCGCCGTCGGCCTGCTCGACCCACTCGAAGGTTCTGCGGATCGGGAGCTGCCAGCACACGTCCGGCTTAGTCTCCAGCGGTTCGCGGTCCTCGCGCAGCGCGAGCTGGTGCAGCGCGCAGCCCTGACCGCCGGGAAATCCCGGGCGGTTGTGGAAGATGCAGGCGCCTTCCCAGCGGCGCGTCTGGCGCTCGCCGTCGTCCTCGTCCTTCTCCACCCAGCCGGTGGTGGTGCCCACGTCGTGGAACTGCCAGGTCTCGGGCGTCAGTCGGGCCACGTGCGAGGCCACGCGCTCCTCGTCCTCCTCGTCGGCGAAGTGCGCGCCGAGCGTGCAGCAGCCGTCGTCCGCGCGGCCCGGCCGGATGCCCTGGCAGCCCTGCCCGAAGACGCAGTTCCAGCGGGAGGTGAGCCACGTCAGATCGCAGCGGAAGACCTGCTCCTCGTCCGCGGGGTCGGGGAACTCGACCCAGGCGCGCGGGAAGTCGAGCCCGGTCTCCTCCGAGCGGGGGTCGTCGCCGTCCGGGGCGCCCGGGGGGTCCGTGGCCCCTGGGACGCCGGTGGTGTCCGGTTGCCCCGGATCGTTGATTTCGTCCTGCTTCCGGCGCTTCGCCGCTTTCGTCTTACCCACCCGCCCCAGGGTAGCCGGGGCGTCACCGGATGCGGCTAGCGTGAACGTCATGAGACTCGGTGTCCTGGACGTGGGCTCGAACACGGTCCACCTTCTCGTCGTAGACGCGCACTCCGGCGCGCGCCCCCTCCCCGCCTACTCGCACAAGGAGCAGCTCCGGCTCGCCGAACTCCTCGACGGCGACGGCGCGATCAGCCCCGAGGGCGTCGAGCGCCTCGCCGCCACCGTCGCCGGCGCCCTGGAGGTCGCCGAGGACCAGGGCGTCGAGGATCTGCTGCCGTTCGCGACGTCCGCGGTCCGCGAGGCGGCCAACGCCGAGCACGTCCTGGCGCGCGTCGCCGAGGAGACCGGGGTGAAGCTGGAGGTCCTCACCGGCGAGGACGAGGCGCGGCTGACCTTTCTCGCCGCGCGCCGCTGGTTCGGCTGGTCCGTGGGACGGCTGCTGCTGCTCGACATCGGCGGCGGCTCCCTGGAGATCGCCTCCGGGCAGGACGAGGAGCCGGACGCCGCGGTCTCCCTGCCGCTCGGCGCGGGCCGGCTCACCGGCGGCTGGCTGCCGGGCGATCCGCCGGACGCGGCGGACCAGCGGGCCCTGCGGCGCCATGTACGGGCCGAAATCGCCCGCGTGGTCGGGGAGTTCAGCCGGTTCAACGGGCCGGACCATGTGGTCGGCACGTCCAAGACGTTCAAGCAGCTCGCCCGGCTGTCCGGCGCCGCACGCAGCGCCGAAGGCCCGTACGTGGACCGCCGGTTGAGCCTCGACGGGCTCCGCGAGGAGCTGCCGCGCCTGGCCGCGATGACGTCCGCCGAACGGGCCGAGCTGCCCGGCGTCTCCGAGGGCCGCGCCCGCCAACTCCTCGCCGGTGCGCTGGTCGCGGAGGGTGCGATGGACCTCTTCCACGTCGAGGAGGTCGAGATCTGCCCGTGGGCGCTGCGCGAGGGCGTGATCCTGCGGCGCCTGGACCAGTTGCGGGGCTCGTGAGATGCCTCACGGCACAGGGCCGCGACGCCGCCCGCAGACGGGGGCGTACGGCATGCCGCGGCACCGTCGTGACCAGTCGCAACCAGTCGTGACCAGCGGGACGACCAGCGGAACTGCCCCCGGAGGGCGGACTTCCGCTCCCCGCTGGATCATCGGGCGGGAGCCGTAGGCTGTCTGCTGTGGTT
Source organism: Streptomyces nanshensis (assembly GCF_001751255.1). Lineage (GTDB taxonomy): Bacteria > Actinomycetota > Actinomycetes > Streptomycetales > Streptomycetaceae > Streptomyces > Streptomyces nanshensis_A. Next base: position 3,467 of record NZ_LJGW01000131.1, read on the forward strand.
CAACCTGCTGCGCGCGTCCCCGAGGTGAAGGTCGCCCTGTCCACGGCCTCCGTCTATCCGGAGTCGACGGCGACGGCCTTCGAGATCGCCGCGCGACTCGGCTACGACGGCGTCGAGGTCATGGTGTGGACGGACCCGGTCAGCCAGGACATCGAGGCGCTGCGGCGCCTCTCCGACTTCCACGGCGTACCCGTGCTCGCCGTGCACGCACCCTGCCTGCTGATCACGCAGCGCGTGTGGTCGACGGACCCGTGGGTGAAGCTCCAGCGCGCCCGGCACGCGGCGGAGCGCCTCGGTGCGTCCACGGTCGTGGTGCACCCGCCGTTCCGCTGGCAGCGCGCCTACGCACGGGACTTCGTACGCGGCGTGTGGCGCATGGCGGACGAGACCGACGTCCGCTTCGCCGTGGAGAACATGTTCCCGTGGCGCTACCGGGACCGCGAGATGCTCGCGTACGCCCCCGACTGGGACCCGACCCAGGACGACTACCGCCACTTCACGATCGACCTCTCGCACACCGCGACCTCCCGCACGGACACCCTCGCCATGATCGAGCGCATGGGCGACCGCCTCGGGCACGTGCACATCGCCGACGGCAACGGCTCCAACAAGGACGAGCACCTCGTACCGGGCCGCGGCTCCCAGCCCTGCGCCGAAGTGCTGGGGCGGCTCGGCGACAGCGGCTTCGACGGCCATGTCGTCGTCGAGGTCAACACCCGCCGCGCGATGTCCGCGGCCGAGCGCGAGAGCGACCTCGCCGAGGCGCTCGCCTACACCCGGCTCCACCTCGCCTCCGCGCCCGTCGGGGACGCGTCCCGGCAGGGGCAGCGGTGACGTCCGGCGGTCGCGCCGAGGGTCCGGTACGCAGACGCGGACGCCCCGCCTCCGCCGCCAAGGCCGCGGGCGAGCCCGCCGCACCGGACCGCATCCTGGTCTCGGCCCGTACGGAGTTCGCCGAGCGCGGCTACGAGAAGGCGTCGATCCGGGCCATCGCGCGCGGCGCGGGCGTCGACTCCGCCCTCGTACACCACTACTTCGGCACCAAGGAGCAGGTCTTCACGGCCGCCGTGGAGGGCGCCTTCGCGCCCGCGCTGGGCATCCCCGACCGGCTGTTCTCCGGCAGCCCGGAGGAGTGGGGCGAGCAGCTCACCCGGTTCGTCTTCCGCATCTGGGAGCGGGCGGTCACCCGCGAGCCGATGCTCGCCATCCTGCGGTCCGCCGTCAGCAACGACACCGCCGCCGCCGTCTTCCGCCGGCTCATCGCCCGCAATCTGCTGGAGCGCCTCGCGGGCGGCCTGGGCCGGCCCGACGCGGAGCTGCGGGTGGAGCTGGCGATGGCGCAGCTCGTGGGGACGGCCATGCTGCGGTACGTGATCAAGGTCGAGCCGATCGCGTCGGCGCCGCCCGAGGTGCTGATCCCGCGGCTGGCGCCCGTCGTCCAGCGGCATCTCACGGGCTGAGGACTCGCGTATGGGGATGCGTACGGGTACGGGTACGGGCCGGGCGCGGATGCGGACGGCGGGTACGTACGGACGGTCCCGCAGGTCCGCCGCCCTCCCTCCCGGCACCCGGGCGGAAGGTCTCAGCATGTGATCCCGAGGTCCGGATTCCGGGCGCGGGGGCGTACCCTCGGGGGCCACTGAATGTGCTGAGCCGCCGCCGGGCCGAGCCGCTGCCCGAGCCGGGGCGCCGTGAGCGCCCGGCGGCACGCACCGGCGGCACAGCGCGCCGCCGGACGGCGTCCGCACGCACCGTACGAGGAGTGCCACCATGCCCGAGCTGAGGTCCCGTACCGTCACCCACGGCCGCAACATGGCGGGTGCCCGAGCGCTCATGCAGGCGTCGGGCGTAGCGCGTGAGGACTTCGGCAAGCCGATCATCGCCGTGGCCAACAGCTTCACCGAGTTCGTGCCCGGCCACACCCACCTCCAGCCCGTCGGGCGGATCGTGAGCGAGGCCGTGCACGCCGCGGGCGGCATCCCGCGCGAGTTCAACACCATCGCCGTGGACGACGGCATCGCGATGGGCCACGGCGGCATGCTCTACTCGCTGCCCTCCCGCGACCTGATCGCCGACTCCGTCGAGTACATGACGGAGGCGCACTGCGCGGACGCGCTGATCTGCATCTCCAACTGCGACAAGATCACGCCCGGGATGCTCAACGCCGCGATGCGCCTGAACATCCCCACGGTCTTCGTCTCCGGCGGCCCCATGGAGTCCGGCACGGCGACGCTCGTCAACGGCACGGTCCGCAAGCTCGATCTGATCAGCGCCATCTCCGAGTCCGCGAACGACAGCGTCTCGGACGAGGACATGCGCCGCATCGAGGACAGCGCCTGCCCCACGTGCGGCTCCTGTTCGGGCATGTTCACCGCCAACTCGATGAACTGCCTGACCGAGGCGATGGGTCTGGCCCTGCCCGGCAACGGCTCCGTCCTCGCCACGCACACCGCCCGCAAGGCGCTCTACGAGGACGCGGGCGCCGCCGTCGTCGAGCTGGCACGGCGCCACTACGAGCAGGACGACCAGACCGTGCTGCCCCGCAACGTCGGCTCCCGCGCCGCCTTCGAGAACGCCATGGCGCTCGACATCGCCATGGGCGGCTCCACCAACACGATCCTGCACCTGCTGGCCGCCGCCCAGGAGGCCGAACTCGACTTCACCATGGCGGACATCGACGCGCTCTCCCGCTCGCTGCCCTGTCTGACGAAGGTCGCGCCCAACGGCTCGTACTACATGGAGGACGTGCACCGCGCCGGCGGCATCCCCGCCATCCTCGGCGAGCTGTACCGCGCGGGTCTGCTCAACGAGGACGTGCACAGCGTGCACTCCCCGTCCCTCGCCGACTGGCTCAAGAGCTGGGACATCCGCGGGGGTTCACCGTCCGCGAAGGCCATGGAGCTCTTCCACGCCGCGCCGGGCTGCGTCCGCTCGGCCGCCGCCTTCTCGCAGTCCGAGCGCTGGGACTCCCTGGACACCGACGCCTCCGGCGGCTGCATCCGCGACATCGACCACGCCTACTCGACGGAGGGCGGCCTCGCCGTCCTGTACGGGAACCTCGCCGAGAACGGCTGTGTCGTGAAGACGGCGGGCGTCGACGAGTCGATCCTCACCTTCTCCGGGCCCGCGGTCGTCTGCGAGTCGCAGGAGGAGGCCGTCGAGGCGATCCTCGCCAAGCGCGTCAAGGAGGGCGACGTCGTCGTCATCCGTTACGAGGGTCCCAAGGGCGGTCCCGGCATGCAGGAGATGCTCTACCCGACGTCCTTCCTCAAGGGCCGCGGCCTCGGCAAGGCGTGCGCGCTCATCACCGACGGGCGCTTCTCGGGCGGCACTTCGGGCCTCTCGATCGGCCATGTCTCGCCGGAGGCGGCGGGCGGCGGCACGATCGCGCTCGTCGAGACGGACGACCCGATCGTCATCGACATCCCGAACCGCACGCTCCGGCTGGACGTCCCCGACGACGTGCTGGCCGCGCGCCGCGAGGCCCTCGGCGGCACGTACGCACCGCGCGACCGCGAACGCAAGGTCTCGACGGCCCTGCGGGCGTACGCCGCGATGGCGACGAGCGCCGACAAGGGCGCGGTGCGCGACCTGACGCAGCTCGGCGGCTGACCGCCGGCCGCCCCGGCCGGNCCGCGGCGTGCTCCGGCCGGGGCCCCGTACGTACACGGAGTTCGGGGCGCCTGGGGGAGACCCGGGCGCCCCTCTCCGGGACATCCCTGAACAGCCCCCCATCTCCGGCGCTTTGCCTTTCCCGGGCCTCCCGCGGTGTGCGCATCATGCGAGCGCACGTACGTTCCAGGAGCCCGAGAGCGAGGCAGCGAAGTGATGCAGCAACCGGTCGTCCTGGCGGCGGGCGACCCCGCCGGAGTGTGGGCAGCGGCCATCGGGACCGCGGGCGTCTTCGTCCTGCTGATCGTGCTGGTCTGGCAGATCGCCGCGACCTGGCGGGCCCGCATGCTCGCTGCACGCGAGGAGCAGTACAAGGAGCTGGCCCGCAAGTACGCCGAACTCCTGGAGGACAACGTCGAGTTGCACCGGCGCAGCGTCGAGGAGCTGACGGCGGCGCGGCGTTCGATCGACTCCGTGGAGAAGCGGATGATGCGCGAGGTCGAGTGAGCCCGCGGACGCAGGGCGGGCGTGGCGCCCCGGGCGCCCCGGGCGCGCCGAGCGGGCAGCGCGCGACGCCGCCGACGGTCACG
>NZ_LJGW01000124.1 GCF_001751255.1 Streptomyces nanshensis
GGCGGGCTGCACGCCCGCGGGCGCCTCGGTGCCGCGCACGGGCTGCGCGGGCACGGGCATCACCGTCGTCTCGCCCTCGCGTCCGTCCCGTCCGTCCCGTCCGTCGCGCCCGCGCTGAGCACCGGAGGAGGTCTCGCCGCCCTGCGCCCCGGACGCGTCCGTACCGGCGCCCGCACCCGCGGANTGCCGCTGCGTCCACGCCGCTCCCGGCGCTGTCCGCCTTGAGCGGGACTTCCAGCACGTACGCGCTGCCGCCCGCGCCCGGCACCTCGTGCGTCTGGAACACACCGCCGTGCCGCTCCACCGTGCCGCGCACGATGGGCAGATGGACCGGGTCGCCGCCCGCGTACGGGCCGCGCACTTCGAGCCGTACGACGTCGCCGCGCTGTGCCGCCGCGACCACGATCGTCGGGTCGACGCCGGGCGGCGGCGCGGCGGCCGGGGCGTTGCCCGTCGCGTCCACGCCGGCCACGTCCGCGATCAGATGCGCCAGCGCCGTCGTCAGCCGCTCGCCGTCGACCTCGGCCTCGATCGGCGGCGCGTGCACCGCGAACTGCGCGCGCCCCGGCCCGATCAGCTCCACCGCGCCCTCGACGCCGTTCGCGACGACCGTGTCCAGCGAGGTCATCTCGCGCCGCAGCTTCTCCCGCCCGGCGTCGAGGCGCTGATAGGCGAGCACGTTGTCCACGAGCGTCGTCATACGCGCGTAGCCCGCCGCCAGGTGGTGCAGGATCTGGTTGGCCTCCGGCCACAGTTGCCCGGCGGGGTCGGCGGCCAGCCCCGACAGCTCGTCCCGTAGCTGGTCCAGCGGACCGCGCAGCGAGTCCTGGAGCACGGCGAGCAACTGCTCGTGCCGCGCGGCCAGCGACTCCTGTGCCCGCCGGTCGCTGAAGGTGACCACCGCGCCGACGAGTTGCTCCCCGTCCCGTACGGGCGCCGTCGTGATGTCGACCGGCACCGCCTGCCCGTCCTTGGCCCACAGCACCTGGCCCGCGCGCACGCGGTGCTTGCGCCCGGACTTGAGGGTGTCGCTGAGCGTCGTCTCCTCGTACGGGAGCGCGTTGCCGTCGGGACGCGAGTGCAGCAGCAGCGAGTGGAACTCCTGACCGCCGAGGTCGCCCGCGCGGTAGCCGAGGATCTGCGCCGCGGCCGGATTGACGAGGACGATCACGCCCTCGGTGTCCACCCCGATGACGCCCTCGGACGCCGCGCGCAGGATCATCTCCGTCTGCCGCTGCTGGCGGGCGAGTTCGGCCTCGGTGTCGAGCGTGCCGGTGAGATCGCGTACGACGAGCATCAGCAGCTCGTCGCCCGTGTAGGAGTTGCCGGTGCCGGGACCGTGGTCGGCGAAGGCGGCCTCGAAGGCCGAGGCGTACGGAGTGCGACCGTCCTCCAGCAGTGCGCTGGTGACCTCGACGTAGATCTCGCTGCCGTCGGTACGCCTCGCGACCATGCGGGTCGGCCGTTGCCGCTCCTCCAGCTCGGCGGCGGCCTCGTCCGGCCTGCGCATCGAACCCGGGATCCGCTGGGGGTCGAACTCGGGCAGCAGGTCCAGCAGCCCTCGTCCCACCAGTGCGGTGCCGGGGGTCTCGAACGCTTCGAGCGCGATGGTGTTGGCGTTCACCACCGTGCCGTTGCAGTTGACCAGGAGCAGCGCATCCGGCAGCGCGTCGAGTATGGCGGCGAGACGAGCAGCGCCTCGGGATGGCCTGCTCACGACGGAAATTCCTCCCTGCTGACCACGGGTGCGGGTGACCGGTCGCCCGGTCCTCTGCGTCCGGTCACGGCTGCCAGTGTGCCGCTGACCCCGGGCATGCCACCAGAGGGGAGTGTACGGGGAGGGGCCCCGGAGACGGCCAGTGCTGTGCGGAGTGCACAAGAGCGGTACACGGGGGGTCACCGTGCCGTAGTCGGGGCGGTGGCCGGGGCCGGACCTCGGGGCCGGGGGCGTACGCGCGGGGCGACCTCGGACGACCCGGGGCGGGCTCCGACGGAGGTCCCTGGTGCGGCACTCCGCGCGGGCGCGCTCGCGCGGAGTGCACGCGCCGGGTCCGCGATCCGGTGCGCGGGGAGTCGGGGTGGGTGGTCCGGCCCGGATCGTCAACGCTCGGACCGTCAACGCCGGGATCGTTCCCGGTCATCGGGGCGTGGACGTCCCGAATCGCTTTGCCCGGCCCCACCGTGACCGAGTACGGTGGGGCCCGATTGGAGACAGCCCTTGGGGCTGTGCCATCATCTGCACACCGCTTCGTCAGGACGCGGTCGTGCAATGGAGGCTTCGCCTAGTCTGGTCTATGGCGCCGCACTGCTAATGCGGTTTCGGGGTAACCCCCTGATCGAGGGTTCAAATCCCTCAGCCTCCGCTCCCGATCTCCAAGATCACCGAACCCCGGCTCTCACGGCCGGGGTTTCGTGTTCCCACCCACCGCACGTGCGCCCCGCCGCATGATCGCGGAAGGCCACCGATCATGGTTTTCGCAGGTCAGGGCGGGTACGGGTAACGGATTTCGCCTCGCGGCGCCGTTCATGTAATGTTGTTCCCGCAACATCGCAGGGTTGATCAACAGCCCACGCACAAGCGCTCGTAGCTTAACGGATAGAGCATCTGACTACGGATCAGAAGGTTGCAGGTTCGAATCCTGCCGAGCGCGCACAACTAAGAGCCCCTTCCGGACAGTTCCGGAGGGGGCTCTTTCCGTTCTTCTCGCCGAGGGGCGAAGTCCCGCTCACTGTGCGGTGGTTCACCGTACGCCCGTACGCGCGCCTCGTCGGGACATGCGCCCCGGTCCCGCCCGCCGTGCCGACCCCGGCCCCGCCTCGTGACGACTCCCGAGCGCGGGCGACTGCCGGCCTCGGGGAGGGGAGCCCCGCCCATCGTGCGGTGCGACATGGCAGGCAGAAGAGATAAAACAGGCAAGAAGGTTGAAATACCCATAGTGCTCGGCTAGTTCTTGTTCATGGGCCTCCTCTCCCCCTCCGTTCCGGAGTTCGACTCGCCTTCTCATGCCTTCGATTGGGCACTCGTCGACGTCGAGACCTCCGGGCTGAGCCCGCGACAGCACCGAGTGCTGTCGATCGCCGTGGTGACGGTCGACGCGGACGGTACGCAGTCCGGTGAGTTCTCCACGTTGCTCAACCCCGGATGTGATCCGGGGCCGGTGCGCGTACACGGGCTCACGGCGGGGCGCCTGCGGGGTGCGCCCACATTCGAGCAGGTCGTCGACCGCATCGCGCCCATGCTTCGGAACCGGGTGTTCGTCGCGCACAACGCCCAGTTCGACTACGACTTCCTGGCGCACGAGTTCGCACGTGCGCGGTCGTGGCTTCCGGTGTCGCAACGGCTGTGCACCCTCGCCCTGAACCGTCAGATGGACCCGCCCACGAGCGATCTGCGTCTGGGAACGCTCGCGGCCCATTACGGCGTACGGCAGTTACGGGCGCACGAGGCGCTCGACGACACACGCGTACTGGCCGGGATACTCAAGGCGTCGCTCCGGGAAGCCGAACGGCTCGGCCTGCCGCTGCCGTTGGTCGCCTGTCCGCCCCGGCAGGACCCGCAGTTCGTGCCGAAGCCGCCCAAGACGCCCTGTAAGTTCAGGAACCCCGGGCGACTGTCACACGGCGGCCGGCTGACGCAGGGCATGAAGGTCGCCGTCACCGGTGAAACCTCGGCGTCGCGGGCGGAGTTGGTCGCCAGGGCGGTCGCCGCCGGGCTGAACGTGATGTCCAGCGTCAGCCGCCACACCAGCGTTCTGGTCACCGACGACCGGGGTTCGCTCACCGCCAAGGCCCGCCGTGCGCGGGCCGAGGGCGTGCCGGTCGTCGACGAGTCCGCCTTCGTGCGGCTGCTGGACGACGTACGTCCCGGTACGCGCCACGACCAGCGGGCGGCGGCCGATCCCGTACGGCAGGAGGCGACGCAGGCCCTCCTTTCTGGCGAGGAGCACGCCCCCGCACCGGCCGCCCTCCCGCACGTGGAAGAGGACCGAGCGGCCACCGCGGGAAGCGAGACGGTCGAGCCGATACGGAACGAACGGCCCCTCGCCGGTCGCCGCGTACTCGTACTGGGCGGAACGCACCCCATGGCCGCGGCTGCCCGCGCGCGGGTCGTGGAGATGGGAGGTGCGGCAGCGATCAACTTCTCCGCCGGTGTCACCGAGGTGGTCCTTCTCGCCGGAGGCGAAGCGGACCGCCGCATGCGTCGCATCGCTTCTCTGGAAGTCCCGACGTACGACGCGGACTGGCTCGACGCACCGGCCGTCGACCCGGCCCTGGTGACGAGAAGGCTTCACCGGACCCCTCCGGTGCTGCCGCGAGGCGGAGTGATCGATCTGCCGTACCCGTTCAGCACGCCCTTCTGGACGCTCACCGGCAGTTGGGCACAGCAGAACATCTGCGAGGTGGATCTGGTCGCGTTCATCCTCGACGAAGACGATCAGGTCGCATGCGACGAGAACTTCGTCTTCTACGGGGCGCCCGAAAGTCCGGACGGGACCGTCCGGTTGCTGGCCGACGGGCCCGACGAGCAGACGGTCGTCAGCGATCTTCCCGCGCTGCCTCCGGCCGCTCGCAAGATCGTGATCGCGGCCGCGATCGACGGTGCGGCCACCTTCGGCGACGTCGGCGCCATCCAGGTCACCACCGGGCCGAGCACCACCGCGGCTCCGTCGGCCCAGGCTTTTCTGGACGCCGCGACCACCGAACGCACGATGATCCTCGCCGAGATCTACCGCCGCGGCCCGCTCTGGCGGTTCCGCGCCGTGGGCCAGGGTTACGACCACGGGCTGGACCGGCTCGCAGAACACTACGGAGTCGAGGTCGAGAACTAGCCGGGACCTCCCGGGCCGTCCAGAATTCGTACGCCAACAGGCGTGACCGCTCGGGGAGTTGAAGGGTGTCTGGCCGGGAGGGCCGCGGTCGCCGCTTGTCCGCGTGGCGATGAGCGCTGCAACCCTGACGTCAACTCGGGGCGTGTCTGACGGAGTTCAGCGGCGAACTCGCCCTTCAGGGGGAGAACCTGGCAGAAGCTCTGCCAGCAGAAGGCGGACACGGCCCTCGATCTCGTCCCGGAGCGGGCGGACCGCTTCGACGCCCTGTCCTGCGGGGTCGTCGAGCGTCCAGTCGAGGTACCGCTTGCCGGGGAAGACGGGGCAGGCGTCTCCGCAGCCCATCGTGATCACCACGTCGGAGGCCTCAACTGCCTCCGTGGTGAGGATTTTCGGGGTCTCGGCCGTGATGTCGATTCCGGTCTCGGCCATGGCCTCGGCCACGGCCGGGTTCACCGTCTCGGCCGGGGCCGATCCCGCGGAGCGGACCTCGACCCTGCCGCAGCCGTGGTGGGTGAGGAAGGCCGCGGCCATCTGCGAGCGGCCGGCGTTGTGGACGCACACGAACAGCACCGACGGCTTCGCTGCGGCGTGATCAGACATGGGCGGAGCCTTCCGGGACGGCGGCCTGGTCGGGCGAGGCAGCCGGCGAGCCGGGGAAGAAGCGGCGGGCGGCCAGGGCGGCATGGACGAGGCCGATGAGGACCGGGACCTCGATGAGGGGGCCGACGACACCGGCCAGGGCCTGGCCGGAGGTCGCGCCGAACGTCGCGACGGTCACGGCGATGGCGAGTTCGAAGTTGTTGCCCGCGGCGGTGAACGCCAGCGTCGTCGCCCGCGGGTACTCCAGGCCGGCGGCTCTGCCCAGGGCCAGGGTCCCGGCCCACATGAGGGCGAAGTACGCCAGTAGCGGGAGGGCGATCCTGGCCACGTCCCACGGCTTGGCTGTGATCGCGTCCCCTTGGAGGGCGAAGAGCACGACGACCGTGAACAGCAGCCCCCACAACGCGAACGGGCCGATCAGCGGGAGCAGCCTCTTCTCGTACCAGGCCCGGCCCTTGGCCCTCTCGCCGAGCCTGCGGGTCGCGAACCCTGCGGCCAGGGGGATGCCCAGGAAGATCAGCACGCTGCGGGCGATGTCCCAGACCGGTACGTCCAGTCCCGTCCGGGCCAGTCCGAGCCAGCCGGGGAGGACGGAGAGGTAGAACCAGCCGAGCACGCCGAACGCGGCCAGTTGGAACACCGAGTTCACGGCGACCAGGACGGCGGCGGCCTCGCGGTCCCCGCCGGCCAGGTCGTTCCAGATGACGACCATGGCGATGCAGCGGGCCAGACCGACGACGATCAGGCCCGTCCGGTACTCCGGCAGGTCCGGCAGGAAGATCCACGCGAGGGCGAACATGAGGGCCGGGCCGACGGCCCAGTTGACGACCAGGGACGGGATCAGCAGCCGCCTGTCGCGGGTCACGGTCTCCAGCCGGTCGTAGCGGACCTTGGCCAGCACCGGATACATCATCGTGAGCAGTCCGAGCGCGATCGGCAGGGAGACGCCGGTCACCGTCATCCCCGCCAGGACCTCTCCAAGCTCCGGTACGAGTCCGCCCAGGCCCAGTCCGGCCGCCATCGCGGCCAGGATCCACACGGCGAGGAACCGGTCGAGGAAGGACAGCCGGATCTTCGGGCGGCCCGCGGCGGTCGTCGAGGGCGTCTTGCTCATGAGGCCGTGTCGGCCGCCGTGGCAGGGCGGGTGAGGATCGCGGCGAGCCTGTCGGTCATCTCGGGGCGCAGCCAGTAGTAGACCCACGTCCCGCGCCGTTCGCAGTCGATGAGTCCCGCCTGCCGCAGCAGCTTCAAGTGGTGCGAGACCGTCGGCTGCGACAGGTCGAAGGCCGGGGTCAGCTCGCACACGCAGATCTCCCCGCCCTGCCGGGAGGCGATGAGCGACAGCAGCCGCAGCCGTACCGGGTCTCCCAGAGCCTTGAACACCGGGGCCAGTTCGGCGGCTTGCTCCTCGTCCAGCGGCGCGGTCAGCAAGGTCGGGCAGCACTCCGCGGCACCGGCCCGGCCGAGTACCTCGGGCTTCTGTTTCGACATGCTTCGATATTGACGGCCTTCGATCCAGGGCGCAAGCTTGCATCGAGAAACGTCTATACAGTCCGATCGGAACTCGTCGGCAAGGAGTCATCGGGATGAGCGAGCAGAACGACCTTCGTGAAGCCGTCCGCGAGCGCTACGCGGCGGCGGCCGTCCAGGTCGCCGGAGGCGGCACCGCGTGCTGCGGACCGGAAGTGACCGAGGACGACGGGGACTTCGGCGGAGCTCTCTACGCCGCGGACGAGCACGATCAGTTGCCCGCCGAGGCCGTCGCCGCTTCGCTCGGCTGCGGCAACCCCACCGCCGTCGCCGGCCTGAACGAAGGCGAACGCGTCCTGGATCTGGGCGCCGGCGGCGGCATCGACGTACTGCTGTCCGCCCGTCGCGTCGGCCCCACCGGCAAGGTCTACGGCCTGGACATGACCGAGGAGATGCTCGCCCTCGCGCTGGCGAACGCGAAGAAGGCCGGCGCCGCCAACGTCGAGTTCCTCAAGGGCGCCATCGAAGCCGTGCCGTTGCCTGCGAACACGGTCGACGTCGTGATCTCCAACTGCGTGATCAATCTGTCCACCGACAAGCCCGCGGTCTTCGCCGAGACCTTCCGCGTCCTGGCGCCCGGCGGCCGCATCGGGGTCTCCGACGTCGTCGCCGACGACCGTCTCACCCCCGCTCAGCGGGCGGAGCGCGGCGACCACGTCGGCTGTATCGCCGGAGCCCTCTCCGTCACCGAGTACCGTCGCGGACTCGAAACCGCCGGCTTCACGAACGTCGAGATCGCTCTCACCCACCAGGTCGCCGACGGGATGCACTCCGCCGTCGTCCGCGCCGTCAAGCCGGTCAGCGCAGCCGGAGCCACCGGCGGTTCGGCGGGCGGGCCCGGCCGCTGAGCCGGCGGTTTCCGCGCGTACGGGTCCGTTGCCGGACGGGCTCTCCGGGCCGGTGCGCTCAGGCGCAGCAGACGCAGTCCCGCGCGCAGCCGCACGCGTCCGCCGTGGCGGCC
>NZ_LJGW01000145.1:0-182 GCF_001751255.1 Streptomyces nanshensis
CGGCTCCGTCGCCCGCTCGGTCTCCCGCTCCGCCCGCCGCCGGTTCCGCCGCTCCGGGCTGCCGGGTCCGCGCGGCCCGGCCGTCCTGCCCTGCCTGCTCCCTCGGCTCCGTCCGCTCCAACCGCCCCGGGTTCTCGCCCTGTTCGGCCGGTGCGTTCCGTACGTCCCGTACGGCGGGGGCG
>NZ_LJGW01000145.1:198-5131 GCF_001751255.1 Streptomyces nanshensis
CGGGTGCGTTCCGTTCGGCCCGGGACGGCGGCAGACGGGGGCCGGTGTGCAGGAAGCGGACGCCGAAGCCGCGGCGTGCCGCTTCCGCGAACGCCTCCGCCGCCGTGTCGACGTCGGTGTCGTCCGCGACGACGAGAAGGACGACGCCGGACCCCTCCGCGCCCGGCGCACGGCAGGCCCCCGCGCTCACGACCAGCACCGGGCAGCGGGCGCGGTCGAGCAGCCGGCGGGAGACCGAGCGCGAGGTCAGCGCGGCCAGACCGCTCAGCGCACGGGTGCCGACCACCATCAGGGCGGCGTTCCGGCTCCGCTCGGCGAGCGCCTCCGCCGGATCCCCGGTGACGGGCGTGAGGTGTACGCGGAGACCGGGGAAGCGTCTGCGGGCCCGCGCGGCGCAGGCGGTGAGGACCGGTCCTGCCGTGGCCGGATCCGGTACGGCGTAGACGATCTCCAGCGGTACGGACCGCCGGGTCGCCTCCTCGGCGGCCGCGTCCTGCGCCCGCGTCGAGACCGTCGAACCGTCGACCCCCACGGCCACATGGCGCTCCAGCATGTCCACCCCTCTCGTCGGCCCCGGCTACCCCTTCGGCCCCGGCGGCCGCATCCGCCCCGCCGGATCGTCGGCGGCGTACGCCTTCCGGCAGCGTCCGCAGGGCAGTTCGCAAAGTACGGAGCGCGGAGTACGGAGTACGTCGTTCCTCAGCGTCGGGCGCGGGCGGTACCCGGCGGCAGGGCCGAACGGCCGTCCGTTCAGGGCGGTTGGTCCCGCGGCCTCTCCCCGCGTTGCCCGCCCCGGCGCCCCGCGTCGTCCCCGCGTCCCTCCGCCGCCCTCCGCTTCTTCGGTCTCCGCTCTCCGGCCCCGGTTCCGGCGCCGCCCAGGCGATAACCTGGCGCGTACGGCCGGGGGACGCAGGGCACGGCGGCTTGACGGCGAGGAGGCCGGTGGACGTGCAGGAACCGGAACCGCTCTCACGGATACCGAAGATGCGGCTCGACGAGCTGCTGGGCGAACTCCAGACGCGCATCGAGGCCGCCCGCGGCGCACAGAGCCGCGTGCACAACCTGCTGGACGCCGTCGTCTCGGTGGGCCGGGGGCTCGACCTCTCCCAGGTGCTGCGGCGCATCGTCGAAGCGGCGGCGCTGCTGGTCGACGCCCGCTACGCCGCGCTCGGGGTGATCGGCCCGGACGGCCGGACGCTGTCGCAGTTCCTGACCGTCGGGCTCACGGACGAGGAGATCGAGAAGATCGGCCCGTTGCCGGCCGGGCACGGTCTGCTCGGCGAGCTGATCCGCAAGCCCGAACCGCTGCGCCTGAGCGATCTGAGCCGGCACCCGGCCTCGTACGGCTTTCCGCCGCACCATCCCCCGATGCGTACGTTCCTCGGCGTACCGGTCCGCGCGCGCAGCGAGGTCTTCGGCAACCTCTATCTCACCGACAAGCGCGGCGAGTTGGACTTCGACGCCGAGGACGAGACCGTCATCTCCACGCTCGCGGTGGCGGCGGGCGTCGCGATCGACAACGCCCGTCTCTACGAGGGGGTTCAGCGGCAGCGCCGCTGGCTCCAGGCGAACGCGGAGGTCACCAACAGCCTGTTCTCGGGCGGTCCGCGGCTGGAGGTCCTGGAGCTGATCGCCCGGCGCGCACAGGAGATCGCCGGTGCCGCCGTCGCGGACGTGTCGGTCCCGGTGCCCGGCACCGACGGCCTGGTCATCGAACTCGCCCTGGGCGGACGGGAGTCGGAGCGCCGGGGGCTGGTGGTACCGGCCGACGGCACGCTCGCGGGCGTCGCACACCGTACGGGCAGACCCGCGATGTCGGCTCGGCTGGAGGACGACTCCCGCTACGGCGCCGGGCCGTCCGACTACGGCAGCCAGGGCCCGGCGGTCGCGGTGCCGCTGGGCGACGCGGACCGCAGCCTCGGCGTCCTGCTGCTGGCGCGGGCGCCGGGCGAACCGGTCTTCACCGACGACGAGATCGACCCGCTGCTCGCCTTCGCCGCACAGGCGGCCCTCGCCCAGGAACTCGCCGAACGCCGCAGCGACGCCGAGCAGTTGACGCTGCTGGAGGACCGCGACCGCATCGCCCGCGATCTCCACGACCTCGCCATCCAGCGGCTGTTCGCCACGGGGATGACGCTACAGAGCGCCGGACGTCTGGTGGAGCACTCCGGTGCCGCCGGGCGGATCTCCCGGGCGGTCGACGACCTCGACGAGACCATCAAGATCATCCGCAGCACCATCTTCGGGCTGCGGTTGCAGGAGGAGCGTACGAATCCGGGCCTGCGGGCCCGTGTCGCCCGTGCGGTCGGTGAGGCCGCACCGGTTCTGGGGCATCCGCCGCGGCTGAGCATGGAGGGCCTGCTCGACACGGACGTACCGGCCGCGGTGGCCGACCATCTCCTCGCGGCGCTGGCGGAGTTGCTGAGCAACGCGGCCCGCCACGCCCACGCCACCCGCGTCGAGGTCGACCTTCGCGCGGGCGGTGAGGAGGTCGTCCTCACGGTGACGGACAACGGCCGCGGCATCCCCGAAGGAGGGCGGCGCAGCGGTCTGGAGAATCTGGCGGACCGGGCGCTGAGCGTCGGGGGGACGTTCGCCGTCGAGTCGCCCGACGGCCCCGGCAGCCGCCTGGTGTGGCGGGCACCGCTCTCCCCCGGCGACGGCACGGACGGCCCTGCCGGAACCGACGGCTGAACGTACGGCCGGCGGGCGGGAGTCGGGCCGCGGTGGCGCGAACGGCTGGCCTATCGCCCGCCCTGGGGCAGCAGTTCGGCCGCGGTCGCCGTGATGGTCTCCACGGCACGGTCGAGTACGGGGATCTCGCGTGCGCCGAGGCGGGTGACGGCCATGATGCGGCGGGCCGGGGCCGGTTCGCCGTGCAGCGGGAGGCGGGCGACGGCCGAGTCCTCGCGCAGCCGCGCCAGCCGCGGCACGAGGATCACGCCGAAGCCGTGGGCCACCAGCGCGGTCCCGGTGTCCCACTCGTCGGCGTAGTGCGCGATGTACGGGGTGAAGCCCGCGCTCATGCAGGCCGCGAGCACCAGTTGGTGGTACGTCGTGCCCGGCCTGCCGACGATCCACTCCTCCCGCGCGGCGTCGGCGAGCGTGACCCTCCGGCGCCCGGTCAGGGGGTGGTCCTGCGGGACGACCAGGTCCAACGGGTCGTCCAGCAGCGGCCGTTGGTCGAAGCGCCCGTCCGTCATGGGCGGCGAGTCCGCGGTGACGACGAGCAGCGCGAGGTCGGCCTCCTCCGACAGCAGCAGGTCGAAGCAGCGGTCGGGCTCGGCCTCGATGATCCGCACGGTCAACTGCGGGTGTGCGTCCCGCAGTCCGGCGGCGGCGGGCGGCAGCAGATGGCTGGCGGCGGTGGAGAAGCCGCACAGCGTGATCTGCCCCGTGAGTTCGCCGCCGAGCGCCCCCAACTCGGCGCGGGCGCACTCCCATTGCTCCTGAAGTCGCTCGGTGTGGCGCAGCAGGACGCGGGCCGCGTGGGTCAGCCGTATCCCTCTGCCCTGCTGCACGATCAGCCGTACGTCCAACTCGGCCGCCAACTGGCGCAGTTGGTAGGAGACCGCGGAGGGCGTGTAGTGCAGGGCCCGCGCGGCGGCGGTCACGGTGCCGTGTTCGTCGACCATTTGAAGGATCCGGAGCCGGGAGTCAATCATGCGAAAAGCTTGCACGGTCCGCCGCGAATTCGTTTGATTCCGCTTGCGTCCGCCGGGCCGCACACTGACGGACGTGACCGATTCGCGTGTTTCTCCGGGTCCAGGCGCATACGCCGACCGCCGGGCGGTACGTACCGCCGCCCTACTCCTGACGGCCCTGACCGCGGGCGCCTACCTCCCCAGCCCGCTCTACCCCGACTATCAGCGGCTGTTCGGCTACGACGACCTCGTCATGACGCTGCTGTTCGCAACGTTCGCCCTGGTCAGCGGTCCGGCGCTGCTGCTGTGCGGACCGGCGGCCGACGCCGTGGGCCCGCGGCCCGTACTACGGCTGAGCCTGCTGCCGGCCGCCGCCGGATCCGGCTGCTTCGCCGTCGCCGACAGCCCCGCCTGGCTCTTCGCCGGACGCGTCTGCCAGGCGCTGGCCCTGGGCGCCGCGACCGGCGCGGCCCAGGCCCTGATGTCCCGGCACCGCAGCCCCACGTCGCGCGTCGGCGCTCCGCTCCTCGCGAGCCTGGCCTTCGCGGGCGGCACCGCCGTGGGGCCCGCCGCCTCGGGGCTGCTCGTGGCGTACGTCCCATGGCCGCTGCTCACGCCCTATCTGCTGCATCTGGCGCTGCTGGCGTGGGTGTGGCACCGCCTGCGCCGTACCGTGCCCGCCGCGGCGTCCGCGGATCCGGCCCCACTGCGCGGGCGCACCGTACGGGCGCGCAGGCCCGCCCGTACGGGGACAGCCATCCGTACGGGGATATCCGTCCGCCCGCGGATACCGGCCGCGCTCCGCGCGACGTTCGCCGTCGCGGGGCTGAGCGGCTTCTTCGCGTGGGCCGTCGTCGGCCTCCAACTCGCCCTCGTACCGGCCCTCCTGGCCCGTACACCGCACGGCGGCGGCCCCGCTCTGACCGGCGGCGTCCTGGCAGCGGTGCTCGTGTGGTCGGTGCTCACGCAGTTCGCCGCCGCGCGCTGCTCCGCGCTCGCCGCCCAACTCCTCGGCGTCGCCGCGCTGTCGGGCAGTCTGTCGCTGCTCGCCGCCACCGGCGCCACCTCGCTCACGGGCACGCTCGGCTCGGCCCTGCTCGCCGGTACGGGACACGGGCTGGCCGTCGGCGGCGCCGCCCGCGCCGTGGACGCGCGGACGCCCGCCGGGCAGCGCTCCGGCATCGCGGCCGCGCTGTATCTCCTCTTCTATCTGGGCTCCGGGGTCCCGGCCGTCGCCGTCGGGCTGCTGTCGCTGCGGATGCCGCTCACCGTGGCGGTGACCGGGCTGA